>JAATGK010000082.1 GCA_015654715.1 Alphaproteobacteria bacterium | reverse complement strand
CCTGCCGCTCTATCCCAGCACCACACTGACCTTGTGAACTTTGCCGTCGTCTGTCAGCGGGATGTGTAGCGGGCTTTGCGGCAGGGGCTTGCCGTCGAGGTTCGCGGCGGTGATGCCGCGTTCCACGCCGCGCGGATTTTCCACGGCGATGTCGTAACGCGCCGTACCGTGCCGGTAGCTGAGTTCGAAACCGGGCCAGTGTTTGGGAATGCAGGGATCGAGCGCCAGGAAGGCGCCGTGACGGGTGAGGCCGAGGATGGCTTCGATCCCGGCGCGATAGAGCCACGCTGCCGATCCGGTGTACCAAGTCCAGCCGCCCCGTCCGGTGTGCGGCGGTTCGGAATAGACGTCGGCGGCGACGACATAGGGCTCGACCTTGTAGCGGCGCACGCCGGCGCGGGTGCTGGCGTGGTTGATCGGGTTGAGCAGCGCGAACAGCTCCGCAGCCTTGTCGCCGTTGCCGAGTATGGCGTGGGCGATGACCGACCAAGTGGCGGCGTGGGTATATTGGCCGCCGTTTTCGCGAATGCCGGGCGGATAGCCTTTGATATAGCCGGGATCTAGCGGCGTGTGGTCGAACGCCGGGGTGAACAGCAGCGCCAGTCCGGATTCGCGCATGACCAGGAATTCGTCGACCGCGTTCATCGCTTGCGCGGCCCGGCGCGGATCGGCAGCGCCGGACATCACGCTCCAGGATTGGGCGATGGAGTCGATCCGGCATTCGCTGTTGGCGGAGGAGCCGAGCGGTTGTCCGTCATCGAAATAGGCCCGGCGGTACCAGTTGCCGTCCCAGCCGTCTTGTTCAAGCGCCGCGCGCAGTTCTACCGCGTGATTGCGCCAGGTTGCGGCGCGGATTTTATCGCCGCGGGCCTCGGCCAAGGGCGCGAAGGCGGTGAGCGTCGTATACAGGAACCAGCCGAGCCAGACGCTTTCGCCTTTGCCTTGATCGCCGACGCGGGTGAATCCATCGTTCCAATCGCCGGTCCCGATCAGCGGCAGCTTGTGAATGCCATTGGCCAGGCTGAGGTCGAGTCCGCGGGCGCAGTGTTCGAACAGCGTTGCGGTCGAATCGGATTGCGACGGCTGGAAATAGGAATCGTATTCGCCCGGCTGGAGCGCTGGCCCCTCGACGAAGGTGACTTGCTCGCTCAGCACCGCCGCGTCGCTGGTGGTCTCGACATATTGCGCGGCGGCATAGGCGAGCCAGACGCGGTCGTCCGAAACGCGCGTGCGCACGCCTTGGCCATAAGGCGGCAACCACCAATGCTGCACGTCGCCTTCGCGGAACTGCCGGGCGGCGGCGCGCAGCAGATGCTCGCGCGTCAGCGCCGGGCGCGACAGTGCAACCGCCATGCCGTCCTGGAGCTGATCGCGGAAGCCGAAGGCGCCGCTCGCTTGGTAGAATCCCGAACGCGCCCACAAGCGGCAGGCCACGGTCTGATACAGCAGCCAGCGATTGAGCATGATGTCCATCGACCGGTCCGGAGTTTTCACCTGCACGGTGCCGAGCAAATCGTCCCAATGCTTGAGCACGTCGCGGAAACAGGCATCCAGATCGACGGTGCGGTAATGCGCAATCAGGAATCGCGCATCGGCGACGCTGCTGGCTTCGCCCAGGAAGAAGACGATCTCGGTGCTTTCGCCGGGTGCGAGAGACACGGGCGTTTGCAGTACGCCGCACGGATCGAGACCGGCGCCGGTGCGACCGGAGAGCGGCCGTGCATCCTCCGCCAGCGCCATCGGATTATCGAGCGTTCCGTTGCGGCCGATGAACTCGCGCCGGTCTGCGGTCCACGATGTTTTGCGGCCGGCAAAGTCCATGAAGGCGACGTGTCCGCCGAAGGCCGTGCTCCAGGGATTGCGGGCAAACAGGGCACCGGTCGTGACATCGCGATCGGTCAAGAGGAACGGCGCGTTGGCCGCGCGCGACGCTCCCAGAATCCATTCGACATACGCCGTGATCGACAGATGGCGCGTTTGCGAAGTGGTGTTGCGGATTCGCAGGCGCGAAATCTTGATCGGATCGCGCAGCGGAACGAACTGGGTGAGATCGAGCCGGATACCGTGCGCGTTATGCTCGAAGCGGCTGTAGCCTTGACCGTGGCGAATGAGATACGGCGCCGCCTCGTCGCGGATCGGCAGTGCCGTGGGTCCCCACAAGGCACCGCTGTCTTCATCGAACACGTAAAGGACTTCGCCCGGCCGGTCGATGACGGGATCGTTCGACCACGGCGTCAACTGGTTTTCCTTGCTGTTTCCGGCCCAGGTATAGCCGGTGCCTTCGGCCGCAACTTGAAAACCGAAAGCGTCGTTGGCGATCACATTGATCCACGGCGCCGGGGTCACTTGCCCGGCCTTCAGGATCGTCACGTATTCGCGGCCGTCGGCGGAAAATCCGCCGAGCCCGTTGAAGAATTCGAGATCGGCGGGAACCGCTGCCAGCGGCGTTTCGACGGCAGCCAAGCGTCGCGGCGGCGGCGGCGGCGGTTCGCCGATCCGGCGCAAGCGGCCGAGCTGATCGGAAAGGCTTCCCTGACGCGCCGCCAGCACGACGCGGGCGACGGCGGGCAGCAGGGCGCGGGTCTCTTGCGAAATGAGGTCGGCACGCAGGACGAAGACGCCGCCGCGGGTCATGTCAACACCGGCACTTGGCGGATGCTGACTCTTGCGCACCATCGTTTCGATGGCGACTTGAAGATCCTGGACATAGGAGGACGAGCGCTCGTTGAGAATGACGAGATCTGCGGCCAATCCCTTCATGCGCCAGTACTCGTGCGCCCGCAGCATCTGACCGACCAGGCCGATGTCTTCGATGGAATCGATCCGCACCAGGACGATCGGGATGTCGCCCGAGATGCTTTGCGCCCACAGTCCCGCCGGGCCGCCGCTGCCCTGGCGAATGATGTCGGGCGACGGACGCGTGGAGGGATTGGCGTAAAGCACGCGGCCGGCCAGGCGTTGAAAAAGTCTGGCGTCTTCCGCGGTGATGTCGAGATGGCGCAATTGCACTTGCGCTTGCGTCCACGCCAGGGTGGCGGCGCGGTCGAAAGCGCTGATGTCCTGGTGCTTGTCGACCAGATCCAGCACGTCGGCGCGCGACGAGGCGACGATCGTCCAGAACGTCAGGCGCACGGTTTCGCCCGGCTGCACGCGGACATGCCGGCGCATGGCAAAGATCGGATCGAGCACCGTGCCGACTCTGCCGCTGAGCGGCTGGCTTTCTCTGATGGCCGCCGGCACACGCAGGTTTCGCCCGCGGCCCAGGAAGCGGGCGCGATCGGTTTCGATTTCGGTTTCGCCGACGGTCTCGCCTTCGACGACGGCCAGATGGGCCGCCCAGATTTCGGGCTCGGCCGGCGAGCGCCGCCGCCGGGTTGCCAAGAGTACGCCGGTCCGGGCGTCGTATTCGGTCTGGACGAACAGCTTGGAGAAGGCAGGATGGGCGGTATCGGCGGCCGGGGTCGCCAGTGCAAGTTCGGCGCAGGAGGTGACCTCGATTTCGCGCGGCCTGAGGCCCGAATTGGTGAGCGATACGCGGCGAGCTTCGGCGTCGCTTTCCGAGGACACCACGATTTCGAGCAGGGTCGAGATGACGCCGTCACGCCGGGCGATCTCGGCCTTGTCTTCGCTGTAGCGGACTTCGTAGGTGCTCGGTTCGGTGCCGCTCGGTTGATAGCCGGTGGACCAGACGTCGCCGCTGCGGACATCGCGCAAGAAGATGAACGAGCCCCAGTCGTCGCAAGTCGGGTCCTCGCGCCAGCGCGTGATGCCGACATCGCGCCACCGGCTATAGCCCGAACCGGCCGCCGTCAGCATGACGGTGTACCGCCCGTTTGAGAGCAGCTGAACTTCTGGTGCCGGACCATGCGGCGAGCGGATGCGCCGAACCGTCGGCCGGTCCGGAACGTGCTCGGCAACGCTCAGGTTGGTATCCTCCGACCTGACACGCGCGGCCACGACTTCGCGCGGGGTGCGTTCTTGCAGCAGGAGCTCCGTCGCCTGGATGGCCGCTTCGGTGTGAAAGCGAATGCGCATCTTGCCGTCCAACAAGGCGTTGGCAATCGCCACGATTGTCATGCCCTGATGATGTGCCATGAAGGCGCGAATGACCGCGCAGTCGGCATCGTCGGGCAGGCGCGAGCGGGTGTAGTCCAAGGCTTCGTAGAACCCGTAACGTCCGCGGGCTCCGGCCGCGATGAGCCGGGTGAAATTGCGTAACGCGCTCGCCGGATCGACCATGGTCGCCAGCGCCGTCGCATAGGGCGCCACCACGGCATTCTCGCCCAGGCCGCGTTTCAGGCCGAGCCCGGGCACGCCGAAATTGGAATATTGGTAGGTAAACTCCAGATCGCGCGCGTTGTAGGCCGATTCCGAAATGCCCCACGGCAGCTTGCGTTCGTTGCCGAAGGCGATCTGGCGATGGACGATGAGGTGGTTCGTCACCTCCAAGAGGCTGCCGGCCGGTGCCCGCATCACCAGCGACGGCATCAGGTATTCGAACATCGACCCCGACCACGAGACCAGCGCCGCGCCGTGTTCGATCGGCGTCACGTTCCGCCCGAGCTTGAACCAATGCCGCGATGGCACGTCGCCCTTGGCGATGGCGAAGAAACTCGCCAGCCGCGCCTCGGACGCGAGCAGGTCGTAACAGCTTTCGTCAAGCCGGCTTTCACTGACGAGATAGCCGATCGCGAAAAGTTTGCGGCGCGGATCGAGCAGAAACGCGAATTCCATCGCGTCCGCCATCGCCCGTGCCGCCGTCTCGAGGGTGAGGAGACGCTTGTTCAACGCGGTGACGTCGAGGCCCGTTTGGGTCGCATCGCGCAGGTGGCTGTCGATCGTTCGTTGGATCGCGCGCGTCCAGAACAGCATTTCGATGCTGGCATCGTCGGTACCGGCGAGCGCTTGCGCGATGTCCACGACGATGGCGGCATGCCTTGCGAGGTCGATGAGCCGCGCCGGCAATTCACCCGCCGCTGGCGCGTGGGTCGCCGCCTCCAGCGTACTCAGTGCGCTTTCAAGTTCCTGCCATGTCTGGATTTCCGCATGGCGGACGTTGGCATGTTCGTTGATCGCGGTGCGCGCCAGACGCAAGGCATCGTCGATGCCGGCATGCAGGCAGGCGGGCGCGACCGGGCTGTCGATCCATTCCCGGCAGGCACTGGCGACTGCGATCAAATGCCCGGCCAGATTGCCGCTGTCGACGGTGGAAACGTAGCGCGGTTCCAGCGGCCTGAGATCGCGCGTGTCGTACCAATTAAAAAGGTGCCCGCGAAAGTGCTCGAGCCCCGCCATTGTGGCGATGGTGGCTTCCAGGCGGTCGACGGTTTCGGTCGTCCCCACCCAGCCGAAGTCGCGCGCGCTGACGGTCGAAAGCAGGTAGAGGCCGATATTGGTGGGCGAGGTCCGCCGGGCAAGGACCGGTTTCGGGTCCTCCTGAAAATTGTCGGGCGGCAGCATATGGTCGGCCGCCGTGACGAAGGTTTCGAAATAGTGCCAGGTCCTGCGTGCGATCAGTCGCAAGGCGCGCCCATCCGCCTCGGACATGGCGATGTGCCCGGCGACCAGCGGCGAAAGGCTCACCCACCGCGCAATGGCGGGGGCGGCGATCCACAGCAGGGTGAAAGGGATGGCGACCGGCCAAGACGTGCCGCCTGCCAGCCAGAGCACGAACGCAGCCGCGACCGCGATGACGACGCTGCCGGCCATCTTGCGATAGGCCCCGGCGAGATCGAGCCGCGGACGCAAATTGGCGTGGGCCGCAGTGACCCATTCGAGCAGATGGCGGTGACTGACGAACAGGCGGAACAGCGTCCGGCAAATGGCGTCGGCCATCGACCATGCCTGATCGGCGAGGAACGTTACCGTCAACGCGGTCTGCGTCAGGGCCAGACCGAAATCGTCGCCGAGCGCATCGAGATGGCTGCGGACCGTGGTACGGGTGCGTCGCGGCACCAGGGCGGCAAAAACCGGAAGCAGCGCCGGCACCACGATCGTCGCCAGGATGAAGCATGTCCATAGCGCGGCATCGTGCTGCGGCAGTGTCCACGCCAGCAGCAATGTCAAAAAGGTGGCTGGGGCCGACAGCGTCCGCCGGAGATTGTCGAGCATCTTCCAGCGCCCGATCAGCGGCAGCACGGATTTGGCGCCGGCGGCATGTGATGGGTTGCTGCGTCCGAAGATCCACGGCACGAGCTGCCAATCGCCGCGGGCCCAGCGGTGTTGCCGGGCGACGGCAACGTCGTAACGGGCGGGGTATTCCTCGACGACTTCGACGTCTGTCGCCATCCCGGCGCGGGCAAAGGTGCCTTCGAAAAGATCGTGGCTGAGGAGCGTGTTCGCCGGCACGCGATCGTTCAAGGCCGCCTCGAACGCATCGACATCGTAGATGCCCTTGCCGGCATAGGAGCCTTCGCCGAACAAATCCTGATACACGTCCGACACGGCCGATGCGTACGGATCGATGCCGCTGATGCTGGAGACGATGCGCTGGAACAGCGATCCTTCGCGTCCGACCGGAAGTGACGGAGTCACGCGCGGCTGCAGCACTGCATAGCCTTCCACGACGCGGCCGGCAGCGGTATCGAACCGCGGCTGGTTGAGTGGATGAGCCATCTTGCCGATGAGCCGGCGCACGGTGTTGCGCGGCAGCCTGGTGTCGGCGTCGAGGGTGATGACATATTTGACGTCGGCGGGAACGGTGGGCGGGCCATCGGCACCGGCGATGAACGTCGTATTGGTGGCGCCGCGCAACAGATGGTTCAATTCGTGGAGCTTGCCGCGTTTGCGCTCCCATCCGATCCATTGCTGCTCGGTTTCGTCCCAAACGCGCCGGCGATGCAGCAAGACAAAGCGCTCGCCGCCGGGCGCCGGTCCGTATTGGCTGTTCAAACGGTCGATACCGCTCACGGCCTCGGCCAACAGCGCGTCGTCCCCGGCAACGTGCTCTGCCGGCGCGTCGGACCAATCGGTGAGTAGCGCAAAGTGCAGGTCGCCATCCGGGCTCGCCAGATAGTGAACCTCAAGCCGCTCGATTTGCTCGTCGATCGCGGCTTTTGACGTCAGCATGGTGGGGACGGCGACGATCGTGCGCAAGCTGGCCGGTATGCCGCTCGGAAGCGCCAGACTGGGCAGGGGCGCGGCTCTGAACACTGCCGAGACCGCGCGATTCACCAGTGCCACAGCGAGGTCGATCGCCGGAAATACGCCGAGCAATGCCAAGAGCGCCAGCGGCCAGCCGCCGGTTTGCAGCGTCAGTAGTGCGCCGATCAGCGCCAGAGCAGCAACGCCGACGACGCTGCCGATATATCCTCTGATGCCGATCTTCGTGCCCCAGCGCAGAAGTCTGCTCGACGGCGACGGGTGGAAACCGATGGTGTTCTCGAACCGGCGGCGGCCACGGGAAATCAGGTGATAGCCGGGATCGTGCGAACGGACGTCTTCGCCGCCGGCGGCCGCAATCAGAGCGGCGCGGGCGATTTCAAGCTCGGTCAGCGACGAGCCGCGGCCGAGTTCCTCGATCGCGTTGCGGTAAAGATTGCGCGTCGGAAAATCCAAATCGGCAAATTCGCTGCCCGCCCGCAAGGTATCGTCGACCAGACTGACGTTCTCGAACAATTCCGTCCAATCAACGCCCGAGGCCGTGCGCATGCTGGTGATAATATTGCGCATCGTCACACTGGCAGCACCTTGGCGTTGCTGCTCGGCATAGACCAGCTCGTCGGAGGTGGTGCCGAGGGCCGCAAGCCGGTCATCCAGCCACTTGAGAGCAGGAGTGATGCGCGGATCCTGGTCCCGCAGCCGCTGCACCAGCTGCACCGCGAAGGTCGCCTCTAAATCACCCTGCTCGTAGCGCTGTAGGACGATATCGATCGGCTCCGCCGCCCGTCCGTTGACGCCGAGAAGGCGGTCGGCCACGTCGTTGGCTTCCTGGCGCGCGATCCGGCTGCTGACGATACTCTTGGCGGCGCGGCGCAGATTTTCGACCAGCACGATCCGCAAGGTGATGGTCAGGGCCCACAATTCGCCGATGGTCAGGGGCTGGACGCGTTGATAAGCCCGGGCGAACCGGGTGAGCGTTTCGGGATCGAAGCGGCTGTCGGTATGGGCAACGAACGCCCAAGCAATGGCGAAGACGCGCGGGTAACCGATGAAGGGTCCGTCCGCCAATTTCGGCAGCCGCCGGTAATAGCGCGGCGGCAGGTCATCGCGCGCCTGGCGGATTTGTTCTTCGACCAAATGATAGTTGTCGAGCAGCCATTCGGCAGCGGGGGTGGTGGTTTGACCATCGCGGACGGTGCTGGCGATTTCGCGATACGCCGCCAGCAGGACGGCTTCGTTATCCCTGAGCCGGGCGGCCAGCGATAGGCGCGCCACCGGGGTCGGGGTGACGGGCTGCGCCGCGGCGAGGCTTTCGGCGTGCTGTTCCAGGCGTTCGACGCTGAACAGTTCCTCGCGAATGGAGGCTTCCGAATCCCACGGCGACTCCAGTTTGTATCGTCCGAATGCAGTTGAAAACGCGAAGTTCAAGTCGGCCTTTCCGGCGCGCGCGCCATTTGGTCCGCAGGCGCGTGCCTGCGGGTGCGAAGATCCCCCTACGTCTCGGTATCGAAATGGGCTCTTTGCCGACGGCGTCTTTAGCCGTAGTCCTGCGGCGAAGGCCGAGCACTCTATTATAAAACGTACCTTAGAACGTTTTCAGGAAAAGAGGAAACCAGTTTTCCGCCGAAAAGCGCGATAAACAGAGATTCCATTACGCTTCAGTCGTCGAATTGTGGCGGTAACCGCCCGGCTTTGAAAATAATGACGGGTTCATCGTCGTAGTCGCCGAGTTCCGCGTCGCCCGAACTGGAAAACGCAACCACGCCGCATTTCGACTCTGCCAGTCTTTCCGCCTTGCGGCGTGCGGCATCGGCCGATTTACAGGGAACGGGCGGGTCGGCCTTCAGGCGATTGCCTTTACCGGGATTGTATGTTTGAACGACATAAACGGTCTGTCTGGTCATGGGGTTCCCGGTAAGGTAGAGGCAATCGCTCGCTGTGGCCTTGTATTAGCGGCCTACAACACCTATATCCAAATTGCGACGGCGTCCCGTCAGATGAAGCGCACTGTTCTACTCCCGATCCGCCTTGTGTGCGTCCGGTCGAAACAGAAAAACTTTCAGACTGATAGTTTCGTTTGCGCCGCCCCGGCAGTTGCTTGGGCGCAACCCGATGCATTAGGAAAATGACATGACAATCGGAACAGTGAAGTTCTTCAATTCGGCTAAAGGTTTTGGATTCATCGCGCCGGAAAGCGGCGGTAAGGACGTGTTTGTCCATTCGAGCGCCGTCGAGATGGCTGGCATGCGTGTTCTCGCCGAAGGCCAGCGCGTCTCGTTTGAAATCCAGACCGACGTCAAGGGCCCCAAGGCCGTCAATCTGCAAGCGGCCTAATAATTGGTTGGTCGACGGAGTCCAAAAACCTCCGTCGGCTCCAATTTAGCCCATATTACGACAGGAGGTCCGCCTCATGAGCGACGCCGGATTCCGGTTAAGTCGCGTCCGTGCCGAAGGCTGGAAGAAGGCGCAGGAACTGTCCGCGATCGAATGCGAAGAGATGGATCGCGCGCGCGCTGCGGAGCTGAATCCCTATCCGTCCGAACCGGAGCGGTCGCGCTGGAACGATGGTTTTGAAAAAGGGGTTTGGGGTTAACCTATACGACAAGGCGTTTGCGTTGGGCAGGCGCCGCGAGTTTGAGGAAGGTTTCATCCCATGGCCAAAGTGTTCGTGCGTTTCGGCAGGCGTCTTCCGATGCCGTCGACGGTCCAGATCAAGCATGAACTCAGAGCCTTCTGCGCCGAAGAAGACGTGCGCGAAGAATGTGCCGGCAAAGAAGGTTTGCCTACCATTGCGACGTGGGACGAAATCTACGCGCATCGCACCGCAGCAGCGGCAGGGGCGTAGGCCGCCATGCCGGCAAGCGTCGCGATAGGTCAAAGCTGGTCCGTATGGTATCCCGGCCGGCGGCAATGGCTGCTGGCGACGGTGACAAATCGCAGCGCCGGCAAAGTCACGCTGAAATGCGATACGCGCTATGGCTTGGTCGTCGGCGACGACATGATAACAGCCGATGACGCCACCGTTCTGGGAACACCCAATTTGTTCCGCTTCGTGGCGCAGCAGGCGTAACGCTCGCCCTGCAATTCCCGCCCGTTTTGGATTTGGTCCGTCACGTTTGACTTCAGGCGCGAAGAGGCGCCCATCTCTACCGTGCACATCATCCCGCTCATCGTCGTCACGGCTTTCTTCGCCCTCGGAATTTTGGGGACGGTCGGCAAATTGTTGTTCGACGATTGGCGGGTCCGGCGATCCATGCGACCGCCGCTGCCGGTTGTTCCGCCCCCGGCAAAACCCGTAATTCCTACGGTCGAGTGAATCCCGTTCGCGACTAGAGCAGCGTCTCGCTGGTGGGTGGCGTGCCGATCACCCGCAAGTTCGGCGTCAGCGGATTTTCCGGCGGCCCGTAAGGCGGCAGCGGCGGTGTGACGTCGACGATCTTGTATCCGAGGTTTTCCAGCCGGTGGACATAGGCCGCCGGGTCCTCTTTGGGAGGAATAGTCATCTTGGTCAGGACGTGTTTCTGCTCGGGACGGCGGAAGCTGATGACGTGTTTCACGGGGAAGTCCTTACACCACACTGCCATGGGTCGATGGCGTAGGGTGATCAATAGCACAAACGCGTCATGATAGGGAGTAAAGCAAATAAATATGCGCGTTCGGTGACCACATCAGCACCCGTAAAAAGTGGGCGGGCAGCGATGGCACCGCGGCTGCAGCACCATCGCCGCCTCCACCCCGGCGCACAGATCACCCAAACCACGAAAGCCGCGCGTCCTTACACGCGCTTCCCGTGAGGGGCGCCGGCACCAGACTGTGAAGAGAGAGACGAACCCGGCTATTCAGCTCCGGGTTCACGCCAAGCCGCTTTAACTATATCGTAACGGACCGCCGCAATTACAAGTCCACTACGCCGATCATAACGAGCAGAGCTGCTCGCGGTTTCAATCGGTGTTGGCGGTGTTGGCGGCGAGCCACGCGCGAATTTGATCGGGGTTTGCCGCCCAAACTTCGCCGGCCTTGTCGCGCGGGCGGAAGAACAATGCATCGCTTGGTCCGCGTTCCGGCGATTTGGCGCAATCGTCATCGGCGCTGTAGTGGCGGAAGTTGCGTTCGACTTCGTCTTCGAATTTGAGCGAGACTTCCTGTTGCGCGTTTTCCCACGCCTTGCGCATCGCACGCATCACCGACCAGCGGCGCAGTCCGGCGGGGTGGGCCAGAAGAAGCTTCGCCAGCTCGGCGACAACCGCCGCGTTGCTGTGCCACGGCCGCGTTCTGCTGGTACGGTAATTGGGGTCGGTCCGGTCGTTCTGTTCTACGTAGGTCAGAGAAATTCTCCTGCTCCAGAAATTCGCGCCCGGCGATGCTGTTCCCGGATCGGCAACCGTAACGTCGCGCCTATCGGAGAACTTCATCAAGCAAATGCCGATATTCCGCTGTCGCCCTTGCACTATGTGCGGGGTTACCAAGTGGACCTGTCGAGCGGGAACTTGATCTGTCTCGGCCCGGCGCGCACGTCGAGCTTACAAAACAGCACTTCGACAAGTGCTGAGAACACAATAGTACCCTAGTGTGCGATTAGCAATCGCAATTCACGAATTGGCATCGGGGCGGCAGTGTATCCGCCCCATTTAACTGGTTTTTCTGCACTGAAATGAGCCCGCGGCCGTAAGGCGAGCGCCGCGTTGCCGCCGGTAACCATCACCGACCAAACTCGCCACTATGACCGCTGCCGACGTGCGCGGATCAATTTAACTTTGTATCTTGCTCATGAGAGATTCCCGCCCTTAAGGCATAACGGCGTGTCACCTCGCATGCCGCGCTACTTTCAGATCCACGGGTCTGCGCCATGAGAATCCTAGAACGCGTTCTTTGTGCCGCCATAGCAGCCGTTGCCGTTATCGCGGTCGCCGCAGCAAAGCCGGCCGCACCGCTGCCCGAACTTAGCGCGGTGCACGGCACCACCCAGCTCTTCGTCGACGGCAAACCGTTTCTGGTGCTCGGCGGCGAACTCGACAACTCGAGCGCATCGAGCGCCGCCTACATGAAGGACGTTTGGCCGAAGCTTGCGGCCATGAACATGAATACGGTGCTGGCGCCGGTGTACTGGGAGTTCATCGAACCGCAGGAAGGCAAGTTCGATTTTCGTAGCGTCGATGTCCTTATCAAGAACGCGCGCCAGCGCAATATGCACGTGGTTCTCTTGTGGTACGGCAGTTGGAAGAATTCGATGTCGAGCTATGTGCCCGCCTGGGTCAAGCGCGATGACGGGCGTTTTCCGCGCGCCGCACTATCCGACGGGACCACTCTTGAATTCCTGACGGCGAACAGCGCCGCCAATCTGGAGGCGGACAGCAAAGCGTTTGGTGCGCTGATGAAGCACATCCGCACGATTGATGGCACCAAGCACACCGTCATCATGGTCCAGCCCGAGAATGAAGTCGGCATGGTTCAGGACGCGCGTGAGCATAGTGCATTGGCCAATGCGGCCTTTGCCGCTGCGGTCCCGGCCCAGCTCACCGATTATCTCGCCAAGAACAAGGACCGCCTCGAACCGGCGCTGCGCGCAGCGTGGGCGGCAAACGGTTTCAAGGTCGGTGCCGGTTGGGAAGCAACCTTTGGCGCCGGCCCGGCAACCGACGAGTTGTTCAATGCGTGGACCGAGGCGCTTTATACCGGCAAGGTCGCGGCCGCCGGCAAGGCGATCTATCCGTTGCCGATGTTCGCCAATGCGGCGCTGATCCGTCCCGGCTACAAGCCCGGCCAATACATCAGTGGCGGACCGCTGCCGCATCTGTTTGATGTTTGGCACGCGGCCGCACCGGCGCTCGATTTTCTGTCGCCGGATCTCTATTTCCCGAACTTCGTCGAATGGGCACGCCAGTACGTGCGTCCCGGCAATCCGCTGTTCATTCCGGAGACTGGCCGCGTCAATGCCGCCGAGATGGGAGCCAACGGCTTCTGGGCGTTCGGCGCGCTGAACGCGATGGGCTTTTCACCCTATGCGCCGGAATTTCTCAGTCCCGAAGAGCAGAAGGTTCTGGGCGCGGCGTTCGGGATTTTGCGGGCGTTGTCGCCGCAGATTCTTGAGGCCCAAGGAACCGGGCGGCTCGCCGGCATTCGCACGCCCACGGCCTTCGACGGCAAACAGGATCTGTCGGCGCAAAAAATTGGGCTCGGCCGCTATACGTTCGATGTGCACTTCAGGGCGCCGCCGCCGATTTCGATCGGCCAGAAGGAAGAGGTGGATCTGCCGGGCGCGCACGGCGGCGTCATCCTGCAGACCGGCGCTGACGAATTCATCGTCGCCGGAACCGGCATGCTGGTCTATTTCGGGGCCGTCGACGGACGCCAAGCCGGCATCGAATCGGTATGGGAAGGGCGCTATGACAAGGGGATGTGGGTGCCTGGGCGCGCGCTAAACGGTGATGAGACCAACCAGGGCCGCCATCTTTTCGTGCCGACCGGCACGTTTACCGTTCATCGGGTTCGCCTTTACCCCTATCGGTGAGGCGCCATCGGCGCGGGGTTGGGGGTTAGACCTTGATCCGCCGGGCTTTGCGCGCCGCGGGCGGGGCGGGGGGCTTGGCGGCCGCTTCGGCGCGGTCGGTCTCTTCTTTGGCCAGGCGCAAGGCGCGGAGCTTGGCGATCTGTGCCGTCGCAGCGGCTT
>JAATGK010000492.1 GCA_015654715.1 Alphaproteobacteria bacterium | reverse complement strand
TGGTTGGTGAAGTTCACCACCGTCGGCTTGGTGGTGGTCGCCGCATAAGCGATCGCCAGCGAATTGTCGGGGTGTAGCGTGTAGGTGACGTGCACCGTGAGCTCGCCGGGAAAGCCTTCTTCGCCGTCGGCGCTGACATAGGTCAGCGTAACCGCGGGGCCATCCTTGGTCTCATGCGATTCGGCCGTCCACAGACGTTTGTCGAAGCCCTTGCCGCCGTGGAGCGTGTTGGGCCCGGCATTGATGGGGAGCTGGTAGGCCGTACCATCGAGCGTGAACTTGCCGAGCGCAATGCGGTTGGCATAACGCCCAATGCTGGCACCATAAAACGACGTACCCTGAATATACGGATCGACCGTATCGAAACCGACGACGATATCGGCAAACACGCCGTGCTTGTCGGGCGTCTTGAGCGACACCAGGGTCGCACCATAGGTCGAAATCCGCGCCTCGACGCCGCGCTTGTTCGTCAGTGTATAGAGATCGACCGGCTTGCCGTCCGCGGTGTTGCCGAACGGCGCTTGTGTGATCGCCGCGCTAGCGCCCGCTGCCATGATCACCATCGATAGGCAGGCCACGATGCGTTTCAACATAGCGTTCCCCTTGCCCCGCGAGGGGCTTGAATCTTTCGATGTGGTACCAAGCACCATTATGTCCGACAAAATTCCGGCAGGCCATAAGAGTTTCACGGCGCGCCAGAGTGAAATCACGCTAAGGTAACCGGTCGCCGCCGCGTTCGGGTGGAATGATCTGGTATTCGGGCGGCGCCTCCGCGCGCTGAAACTCGCCGGGTTGCTTGCCGTAGGTCTTGTAGCGTTCCAGCACGACCTGCATCTGGTCGTGCGAAAGCATCACCCCTTTGCCGAGCATTAGCGTGCCGATGTAGTGGTGCGCCAGGAATTCGACTTCCTGTAAGAGCTGGAAAGTCTTCGGGATGGTTGGGCCGAGCACGATAACGCCGTGATTGCCGAGCAGGCACGCTTTGCGATGTTCCAGCGCCGGCAACGCCTCGACCGACAGTTCGGGCGTGCCGAACGGCGCATAGCCGGAGCATTTGATGATGTCGCCATCGACGGCCGCGATACCGTAATGCAGGGCGGGAATATCCATCCGGCAACTCGCCAGCATGGTACAGTGGAGAGCGTGACTGTGCAGCACGACATTCGCATCGGGCCGCGCCTTCAGGATGGCGGAATGAAAGCGCCACTCCGACGTCGGATAGAAATCGCCATAATAGCGATCGTCGAAATCCATCGCCACGATCTGTTCGGGCGTCATCCGTTCGTAGGCGACGCCGGTGGGCGTGACCAGGTATCCACCCGGCAACCGCACACTGAGGTTTCCGGCGGTGCCGACGTTGAGACCTGCTGCATTCATCTTGTGGCAGGTGGCGATCATCTCCTTGCGGATGGCAAGTTCGTCTGGCGTCATCGGACGTTCCGAAGGTTTTGGATCCGGTCGAAACGCATCACCGCGTCATCCCATCCGGCAACCGGACCCGGCACAGTCACGGTGGGCGGAATTGATCCTCGCACGCCGCGATAAATGTCGGAAACACTCCTCAGTTTGCCACGCACAATCAAAGGTGCGGCATGACACCGCCGCCATATTGTACTATGCGTAAATGCGATAACTAGGTACTCGTTCAACGATAGGGAGATTTCGTTGTGACGCGCATCTCTACGAAAAATGCAGTTGTTTCCGCCTTTCGGTTCTTGGCCAAGGCCGGTCCGGCTTTGTGGCTGTCGCTGCTGTTACCGGTCGTGGTCGGCGGCCTGCTGCTCTACGGTTCGCTGTATCTCTATCTGTTGAACCTTGAGCGCTATCTCGTTCAGCCGGCCGGCCGGGTTGGCAGCGTTGTTCTCGGCCTGGCCGCCGCTGGTTTTCTGACGGTCGCCTTCGTACAGGCGGTGATCTCCTCTGAAGTGGCGTCGCGTTTCCTCGGCCGCCCGGACGGCGGATGGCCGTTTTTCTGCGTCACGCGCCGGGTCTGGCGCCTTTATGCGGCGTACCTGCGGTTCGTGCTGGTGTGCGCCGTTTATATCGTGGCGGTGCAGATCATCCAGCTTGTTGCCGGGGAATTCCTGGTGCTGCCGCTGCTGCCACTGCTCGATACTCTGGCACTAGTGGCCGGTCTGTTCTACTTGACCGCCCGAATCGGGCTGCTGGTCGCGCCGGTCGCCGTTGCCGCCGATAAAGGGTCCGTGGTGCGTGAGGCTTGGCGGCTGTCGGCAGGAAACTTCCGCGGTCTGGCTTTAGTGGTTGTGGGCTTCCTGATTCTTGGGTTCGTGCTTGAGACGCTAGGAGAAATCCTGCTGCGCGCCACCGGACTCGGCATTGGGATCTCGGCCGACATGCTGCTCGTCGATGTGGTGCGGAGCTATCGCATGGCGCTGCCTGGCGTGGTTACGGTTGTCAGCCTGTCCTATCTGGTAGCCACCATTTCGGGAAACGTCGCCGGTCTGGCCGCCTATCTCCAACTGACGGCGCCGGCCGGAGCGGACGAGCCGCAGTCGAAGGCCTGACCGGCGTTTCCGCCGCCAGGGCATTTCACTGTTTCACGGAAACACTCTAGATTCTTTGATTAGCGCTCTATTTCCCGACACAGTGGAACGGCACCACGATGAAGTTGCGTGCCAAGCAGTCGGCCTTGGTGATGGGGCGGTGGTAGCTGAACGGCGCGTAGTAAGCGAAGCCGAGTGCCACGGCCATGCTTGCAGCGCCGAGGATCGTGCGGCGATTCTTCGCCACTTCGGGGAAAGCAGCCGCCGCGATCTTGAACGACAGGGCCAACGCCACAAAGCCCAATATCAACCCGATGAAGTGGTGATAGATATACATGACGCGGAATAAGCCCATGTAGGTGTGGGCCGCGAGGAACACGGCGTACATCACCAAAATGGTCTCGACTTTGGCAAAGTCGGCGGCGGGCAGCTCGTGCAAGCCGAAGCGCCGCAATCGCCTGAGCACGACCAGAGCCAGCCCGCCGAGAATGCCGGCCAGCGACAGACGCCATCCGATCGGATTTCCCACCATCGTCGAATAGCCGGTGTAGGAACCGTAAGGGTCCCAGCGATAGCTGATCGTTTTGGTGTAGAACGGCCAGGTCAGCGGGTTCTGTCCGTTGGCATCGATCTTCGTGACACCCAGGAACTCGCGGTGCATCCGGGTGGAATATCCCGCGATCGCTTGCGTCCAAGCGGCAAAGGTCAGCCCGCTGCGGCCAGTGAGATAGGCTTGGTAGGCCGGCCCCATGTATTCGAGATCGTGGCGACCCGCTTCGGTCGCAGGATCGGGCAGCCGCGCCGACAACGCAAAGTCGAGCGTGAAGACGGCCAGAGTGACGGTGGCAAATACGCCCAGCGCGGCGGCGATATTGAGGACGCTTCGTCCCCATATCCGGCGCTCGCGGCGCCTCTGCCACACGGCACGCGCGGCTACAAAGGCGGGAATGGCCAGCAGCACCGACGCATTGGTTTTGACAGTGACCGCCAAGGCGACGAACAGGCCATACAGGGCGAAGTCGCGCCAGGTCAGCGCGTCTTCGCGCTTGCGCAGCCAGACCAGCAGCCCGGCCAGGACGAACGCGATCTGGAAAGCGTCGAGATGCGCGGCGCGGAACTGCACCACGAAGGCATTTTCAAAGATGTAAAGAGCCGAGAACGCGGCGGCGGCGGTAGTCCCGACCCCGAGCCGCAGCATGAGGACATAGAAAAGCAACGCGCCGATCACCGC
>JAATGK010000042.1 GCA_015654715.1 Alphaproteobacteria bacterium | reverse complement strand
CGCTTGACGATGCCGAGCGCCCGGACCACCGGGGCCGGCTGCTTCTCCCAGCCGATCTTGAAATTGTTGCGGCTGCGTTCGGCCTGGGCGCCCCAATAGCGGGAGGCGTCCACGGCAATGGGACCGAAGCTATCGGTCTCGGTGCGAGTCTTCGTCATGGAACCATTCTAATGGCAGCGGCGGGGGGCTTGCCAAGGGCAATTCAGCCCCGTCCCGTCCATGACGTTCCAGTTTATTTCTTGCGGAAAGAATCGAGACTGACGACTTCGCCGGCGCCGGCGGGCTTTTCGGCCGGGTTCTCGCTCTCGTCTTCCGGCTTGGCGGCCGGTTTGGGCGGCATCGGGGTGGCTTCGGTGGCGGTCTGGGGCGCGGGCTCGGCGGGCTTGGCGGCGACCGGTTTGCCTTCGGCGTCGGTGGTCTTGAATTCGAGGCCGAACGGCACGCCGGGATCGAAGAACTTGGTCAAGGCCTGGAACGGAATGACGAGGGTCGCCGGCAGCTTCCGGAAGGTGAGCGCGACTTCGAACAGATCATCGCGCACCTTCAGGCCCCAGAACTGGTGCTGCAGGATGATGGTCATCTCGTCGGGATACTGTTCGACCAGGAAACTCGGAATGTCGACGCCCGGATAGGTGGTCTTGAAGGTGAGATAAAAATGATGGTTGCCGATCAGGCCTTGCTGTTCGATTCGATGTAACGCATCGCGCACGACGCCGCGAAGCGCCGCGTCCAGCAATGCCTGATAGCCGATGTAGTCCTTTGCCATTACGCCTTGTCCGGGAAACAGGTCAGAGACTATCCAGCGGGCGTGACGAGTCAATGCGCAGGTTCTGGATTAAGGCGGCAAATCGGCGCTTTATGCCTTGCATGCGCGAAGAATCGACCACTCCCGACAAAGCGGCGGTCCGGCCGGGCCTCGCAGTGCTTGGCGTTTTCCGGCACCGCAACTACCGGCTTTTCTTTAGCGGCCAACTGGTCTCGGTGATGGGTTCGTGGATGCAGACGGTGGCCCAGGCGTGGCTGGTCTACAGCATGACGCATTCGCCATTCCTGCTCGGGCTCACCACCTTCTGCGCCCAGGTGACGGTATTTTTCCTGGCGCCGTTTGGCGGCATGGTCGCCGATCGCGTCGATCGCCGCCGGATGGTGCAGATTACCCAAGCGGCGGCGATGGTGCAGGCGGCGCTGTTGGCAGGGCTTACGCTCGGCGGCGTGGTGCAGGTGTGGGAAATCATCGCGCTCGCGTTCGGGCTCGGCTTCATCAACGCCTTCGACATGCCGACGCGCCAGGCCATGCTGCTCGACATGGTGGGGCCGAAGGACCTGCGCCATGCCATCGCGCTGAATTCGATGATGTTCAACCTCGCCCGCGTGGTGGGGCCGTCGCTGGCCGGGGCTTTGATCGCAATTGTTGGCGAGGGGGTCTGCTTCGCGGTCAACGCGGTCTCGTTCACCGCCGTTCTCGTCAGCCTATTCCTGATGCGGCTTCCGGCGCTGGTCGGGCGCAAACACGAGGCCCCGTTGCGCGAGATCGCCGAAGGCTATCGTTTTTCGCTGAGACACAACCAGATTCGCGTCTCGCTGATGCTGGTGGCGGTCACCTCCTGTTTCGGAGCGGCCTATCTGTCGCTGCTGCCCGCGTTTGTGCGCGACATTTTGCACGGCGGTGCTGCCGATTACGGGATCTTGATGACCGGCGTCGGCGGCGGCGCTTTTGTCGGCGCCTATGGGCTGTCGCTGATCCACGAACGCTGGCTGGCGCTGGCGCCGGTTGTTTCGGCGGCGGCGTTCGGCATCGGGCTGATGCTGTTTTCTCTGGCCCCGTCGCTGTGGGTCGCCATTTTATGTATGGCGCCGGCGGCGATGTTCCTGATGATCACCGGCGGCACCACCAACACCATTGTGCAGATCGCCGCCGGCGAGCGCTTCCGCGGCCGGGTGATTTCGCATTACACCCAGTGCTTCATGGGCATGATGCCGTGGGGGGCGCTGATGTTCGGAGCGATGGCGGGCATCTTCGGCATCCGCGAATCGGTTGCCTGGGGCGGCTCGGTGGTCTTGGCCGCTGCCACCATCGCCTGGCTGATGCGTCGCGACGAGAAATGGCAGTTTGATCGGTCCGCGTCGACCGACTAGCGCGTTTAGATTCGCCCCGGCTGGTGGTTCAAAGTGCGGTGACGGCCTTAAGCCCGATGATGGTCGCGTCGGCGCCCGAGAAGCCGCCGACATCGAAGATCCGCTGCAGATTAGGCCGCAGCGTCAGATGCGCCATCACTTCGACCTGATAGTCCAGTTCCACGACATATTCGTCGTGCGCCCCCGGGCTGAGCAACTGGGTCGGATCGCCGGAAAGAACCGTGTGGCTCTTGAGATGGTTGATGCCGAAGGCGAAGGCGAGAACGTCCTTCGGCCGCGCCGGGAAGAGGCCGGTATACATCACGCCGGTCGAGAACTGTTTGTCGAAGTCCGAGGTCAGCTTGTCGGCGTCGATGAAGTTGAGAAACAGGCTGAGCCCTTGTCCGCTTTTCTCATCGCCCGTGACCTGCTGCTGCAGGTTGACATAGAGGCCGTAGCGGCCGGTGTCGGCCAGAAAAGCCTCACTGTGTCGAAGCGACTCCCCATTATTTTCTAAAATGTCGCGTGTTGAGGCGGAATCATACCAGAAGCCCAGCTTGTAGCTGCCGGGAAGCTCGTTCCAATGCGGCGTCCAGGCGCCGCCACCGGTCAAGAGGACGCCATTGCCGCCGGAGAAATCGAAGGAGAACCCTTTGGCGAGATTCGACGAGTTGTTTTGATACAAACCCATTTGGGCATAGCCATCCGTTCCCATCCGGACGCGAAGGACCGTGCCCCATTGGCTGACCGGCCAATTGTACCAGTAATCGCCCACCAGGTTTCCCGGCATCGAGCCGCAAAAGGTGAGGTTCTGGAAATCGCAGGCGAAGCTGGCGAAGTCTTCTCCCACCGTCACCCGGCCGAGTTTGAGGTTGACGATGCCGTGGAGAAAGCCCTGATCGAGCCAAAAATCGGTCAGCCGCCAGATATCGCCGCGGCCATAGACTTCTTGCACCTGCTGCAATGCCCCGAGCTTTGCTGCGGCGCCAAGATCGGCGCCGTGACGCTTGGTCAAAGTGATCTGGAAATCGGCGCCCGGCCACGCCAGCAATTGTTTCAGATCGAGGCTGGTGCCCAGCGCCAACTGGCCGGCGCCCGCGGCCGCCCGCTTCTTGCCGCCGTCGAGGTTGGTGGCGCCTTCCCAGGAATAGCCGGCCTGCAAATCGATTCCGGAATCGAAAAGCTGCGTCCGCAGCCCGCCCCAATCGCCGGTGATGCCGGCACTCGGTGTGGCTTTGGCCCAGGCTTCCGTGTCTTTGGCCGCAGTGGCTTGCAGCAGGACCGCTGTGGCCAATGCCGCGAAAATCAGGGTGCGGGAAGCCATGGCCGTATCCTTTGCCGCAAGGTCCCCCGCGATGACCTTGCGATAGTGTGTCCGAGACGAACGGCGTGATTTATGAAAATTGGGAGCGTTGGCGCCGGCCGCGTCCATGGCCGACGAAGAATTGATCGCCCCGGACTATAGCGCGCACGACATCAGCGACAGCAGGCTCGGAAACTACTCAAAGCCTTCGGCATGGCCGTTGCCGGTGGGGCCATGTTGGTCTTGATCCAGGTTTCTCAGATTAAAGTGGGGGGTTTCTGTTGCCCGGCACCCCCCGAGCCGCGCTTGACTAACTAGAAGTTAGGCAGCGAGGGCCATTTCATTATCGTTGGCACCTATACAGATAGCCCGATGACGGCGGATACCATACCGAGCGAAAGAACAACCTTTACACGTCTGTCGATCCTATTTCGCCCCCTCATCAGCCCGTCGTCGCCTTTTGGGCTATGCCGGGCAATCTCCCCCTTCGGGAGAGATTGGTGGAGGCGCCGGGTACCGCCCCCGGGTCCAGTCCGCTTATTACGAAGTCGTTTATCGCCGTAGTCCGGGCGAACCCAAACAGATGTAATATAGGGTTGTCGAGCCGCAACGCAAAGGGCTTGACTTCAATATTTTTTTGTAGTTACAATTAAATGAAGGTCGAATTCGATCCCGACAAGAGCGAAAAGAACGCCCGCGAGCGCGGCTTGCCGTTCCCGCTGGTGGAAGGTTTTGCTTGGGAAACGGCAGTATTATCGCAAGATGATCGCTTCGCGTATCCGGAAGCCCGCTTCATCGCGTTGGGATTTATCGGCGCCAGAATACACGTGGTCTGTTTCACGCCGGTCGCCGGCGGAATTCGGGTGATCAGCTTTCGGAAGGCAAACGCGCGCGAGGTTCGCAGATATGAAAAAGAGAAAGCCGCTGACCGATAAGGATGGCGAGGTGCGCGAGTTGGCCGCGGAAGACATCCGCGCCATGCGCCCGATGGACGAAGTGCTGCCGCCCGAACTCGCGAAGATCATCCTGAACCGCAAGCGCGGCGAGCGCGGGCCGCAGAAGACGCCCACCAAGCAGCAGGTCACGCTGCGCCTCGACCGGGATGTGGTGGATCGTTTCCGTGCCACCGGACCAGGCTGGCAAAGCCGAATCAACAACGTTTTGCGCAAAGCACGGGTTGGCTAGGCGCTGGACTTATCCCCGAATCCCAGTGTAGCGACGTTCCATGCGCCAGTATCTTGATCTCCTCGACCATGTGCTCACGACCGGTGCCCGAAAAGGCGACCGCACCGGCACCGGCACGCTGTCCGTGTTCGGCCACCAGATGCGGTTCGACCTGTCGCAGGGTTTTCCGCTGGTCACCACCAAGAAGCTCCACCTCAAATCGATCATTTACGAGCTGCTCTGGTTCCTGCGCGGCGAAACCAATGTGAAGTGGCTTAACGAGCACGGCGTCACCATCTGGGACGAATGGGCCGACAAGAACGGCGAACTCGGGCCGGTCTATGGCCATCAATGGCGCGCTTGGCCGCGCGACCATGCCGGCACCCTCGACCAGATTGCGACCGTGGTGAACGACATCAAGACCAACCCGGATTCGCGCCGGCTGATCGTCACCGCCTGGAATCCGGCCGATCTTCCGCGTCAGGCGCTGCCGCCATGCCATTGCCTGTTCCAGTTCTATGTCGCGGACGGCAAGCTCTCCTGCCAGATGTATCAGCGTTCGGCCGACATCTTCCTCGGCGTGCCGTTCAATATCGCGTCTTATGCGTTACTGACGCTGATGATGGCGCAGGTGACGGGCCTGAAGCCGGGCGAATTCGTGCATTCCTTCGGCGACGCGCATCTCTATTTAAATCATATCGAACAGGCGAAGTTGCAGCTCAGCCGCGAGCCCTATCCGCTGCCGACGATGCGCCTCAATCCGGCGGTCGACGACATCTTCCGCTTCGCCTTCGAAGACTTCACACTCGAGAATTATCAGGCCCATCCGCACATCAAGGCGGCGGTGGCGGTGTAATCAAATATTGCGCGTGGGAGCGGCGTTCCGCCTCACGGTTTTAGGCCGGCTTTCTTGCCGGGTCCAAAACGTCAACTTATGATGGTTGCCGGAAAGGAATTCCCATGCTTGTCATCCGCCCCGCAATTCCCGGCGACGAAGCCCTTGTGCTCTCTTTCATCCGCGCCCTGGCGGAGTACGAGCACCTGCTCGACCGCGTCGTGGCGACCGAGGAGTCGGTTCATACCGCGCTGTTCAGCCCGCATCCGCGTCTGTTCTGCGACATCGCCGAATGGGACGGCCAGCCGGCGGGCTTCACGGTGTGGTTCTACAACTATTCCACCTTTCTGGCGCGGCACGGGCTTTACATCGAAGATCTGTTCGTCAAGCCGGAGTACCGCAACAAAAGCATCGGCAAGGCGCTTCTGGTGAACCAGGCGGCGCGCGCCGTGCGCGAAGGCTGCGGCCGGCTCGAATGGATGGTGCTCGACTGGAACAGTCTCGCCATCGAATTCTACGAAACCCTCGGCGCCCGCGAAGTGGAAGGCTGGACCGTCTTCCGCGTCCAAGGCGATGCGCTGGCGAAGTTGGCGGAGTCGAAATAGGCTTCTCATCCTTCGAGACGGCAGCTGCGCGGCCTCCTCAGGATGAGGAATAGGGAAGGGGCGTCTCGAATTCCTCATCCTGAGGAACGAGCGTAGCGAGTGTCTCGAAGGATGAGTGCCGGGGGGCAGCGGTTGGACTGCTGGGTTTACATGCTG
>JAATGK010000495.1 GCA_015654715.1 Alphaproteobacteria bacterium | reverse complement strand
TGCGAAGGCTTCTTCGCCAAGGTGAAGGCGTTCTGGGACGGCTGCGCCACCAAGCACTGACGTGGCCGCGTTTGTCGCCCGCTTTCTCGCCCATCCCAAACGCGTCGGGGCGCTCGCCCCTTCAGGCCCGTATCTGACCGCCGCCATGGCTGCCGCCGCTGATCTTTCCGGCAATGTGCTCGAGCTTGGTCCGGGCAGCGGTGCCGTCACCCGGGCGTTGCTAGCGTGCGGACTTCCGCCGCAACACCTCACCGCTATCGAATACGACGGCGTTTTCGCCGCAAGTTTGCGCACACGCTTTCCCGGCGTCTGTGTGCTGCAAGGCGATGCCTTCGATTTCACGGCGCTCGTCGGCGGCACGCGATTTGCGGCCGTGGTGTCGAGCCTGCCGCTGCTCAATTATCCAAGAGATCAGGGACGCGCCCTCATTGCCGCCGCGCTTGCCGTTCTGCCGAAGGGTGCTCCGTTCGTGCAGTTCTCCTATCGCTGGAGCGCCCCGGTCGAGCCACCACAAGGCGCATCGGTCATCCTCGCCGCCCGCGTCTGGCGCAACCTGCCGCCGGCGGCGGTGTGGGTATACCGCAGTTTCCTGCCCCCGCTTTAGCGAGAGCAGAGAAAGAGCATCGCGTACAAACGGAAACTACTCCGCCGCCTGCGCAATCTGTTCGGCGACGCGCTGGACGCGTTCGTCGACAAAGGGCAGGAACTTCTTGAAATTGTCGCGGAACATGCCGGCCAGCTTCCTGGCTTGCGCATCATAAGCTCCGGTATCGGCCCAGGTGTTGCGCGGGTTGAGAATCTTGGAATCGACGCCCGCCACTTCCACCGGAATGCGGAAGCCGAAGACCGGATCGTGCTGCCACTGGCTGATGGCGAGCGAGCCATTGAGGGCGCCGTTCAGAAGCGCGCGGGTCACCTTGATCGGCATGCGCTTGCCGCCGTCCGACGCCGGGCCGCCGTTCCACCCCGTGTTGACCAGCCAGCAGTCGCAATCGTGCTTGTCGACCAGACTGCGCAGAAGGTTGCCGTAAACCGAGGGATGCAGCGGCATGAACGGCGCGCCGAAGCAAGTCGAGAAGGTCGGCGCCGGTTCCTTGCCGAGACCCTTTTCGGTGCCAGCGAGACGCGAGGTGAAGCCCGACAGGAAATGATACATCGCCTGGTTCGGCGTCAACTTGGCGATCGGTGGCAGAACGCCGAAAGCATCGGCCGTCAGCATGATCACATTGGAGGGATGGCCGACGCGGCCGGTCTCCGAGGCATGCGGAATGTAGTGAATCGGATACGCGGCACGGGTGTTCTCGGTATAGCGGTCGTCGTCGAGATCGAGGATGCCGGTCTCGGGATCGCACACCACGTTCTCAAGCACTGTACCGAAGCGCTCAGTGGTGGCGTAGATCTCCGGCTCGGCATCGCGCGACAGCCTGATCACCTTGGCATAGCAGCCGCCTTCGAAATTGAAGACGCCATGCTCGCCCCAGCCGTGCTCGTCGTCGCCCACCAGCATGCGCGAAGAATCCGCCGACAGCGTGGTTTTGCCGGTGCCGGACAGGCCGAAGAAGATCGCGACGTCGTCCTTGTCGCCTTCGTTGGCCGAGCAGTGCATCGGCATGACGCCTTTGGTCGGCAACAGGAAGTTCAGGATCGTGAACACCGACTTCTTCATCTCGCCGGCATAAGAAGTGCCCGCGATCAGGACCATGCGGCGGCTGAAATCGAGGGCGATGATGGTCGAGCTGACGCTGCCGTGTTTTTTGGGGTCGGCCTTGAAGCCGGGCAGGTCAATGATGGTGAAGCTGGGTTCGAAATACTCCAGCGCATCCGATGGCGGACGGATCAAGAGATGGCGGATGAACAAGGAATGCCAAGCAAATTCGGTGATCACCCGCACCGGCAGGCGGTGGACCGGATCGGCGCCGCCCCACAGGTCCTGAACGAACAGCTCCTTGGCCTTGGCGTATTCCATCATGTCGGCGTGCAGCGCCGCGAAGTGGTCCGGCGTCAGCGCCTTGTTGTTGTCCCACCAGACCTTGTCTGCGGTGAGCGCGTCCTTGACCACGAACTTGTCGTTGGCCGAGCGGCCGGTGTGCTGGCCGGTCAGCACCACCAGCGGACCGCCGCGCGCCAGAATGCCTTCCTTGCGGCCGATCGACATTTCATACAGCGTCGGGGTCGAGAGATTGCGATAGACAGCCTTCAGGTCTTTGAGGCCATGCTGTTCGAGCTGTGCGCCAAATTCCGACATTCCGTACCTTCATACCTTTCGCTGTCGCACGACGGACTGAAAAATCCACTGTCCCGTTTTGAAGTCGCGCGCTTGCCGATTGCCCGGCTAACGTATGTTTCGGTTTGTTTCACCGCAACGCGGGAAACTAGATGTTTATTTCCCGGATCAGACCGGCAATTCCTAGAGCCGGAATTGTCGCATCCGGATCATGTTGTTGCGCAAAAGACGCATTCGTAGTGGACCCAAAATGCAGTAAAACCAAGGCCATGAGCTTTTCCGAGACCGATTTGGAGCGTTATGCCCGGCACATCGTGCTGCGGGAAGTCGGCGGCACTGGCCAAGCCAAGATCCGGGCCGCCAAGGTGCTGGTGGTGGGGGCGGGCGGGCTCGGTAGCCCGGTGATCCTCTATCTGGCGGCGGCGGGCGTCGGAACCATCGGCATTGCCGATTTCGATGCCGTCAGCCTCAGCAATTTGCAGCGCCAGATCGCGCATCGCACCGCCGACATCGGTCGGCTGAAGACGGATTCGGCACGCGACGCCGCGCTGGCGCTCAATCCGCATGTGACGATCAATACGCACACGGCAAAAATCACGTCCGAAAATGCCGCGGCGCTGATTTCCCAATATGACATCGTCGCCGATGGCTCGGACAATTTCGCTACGCGTTTTCTGATCGCCGATACCTGCCACCACGAAGGCAAGACGCTGGTCAGCGCCGCGGTGACCGAATTCTCCGGCCAGCTCGCCACCTTCAAGCCGGAAGGAAGGCCCTGTTATCGCTGCTTCATCCCCGAGGCGCCGCCGGAAGGATCGGTTCGCCCCTGTACCGAAGCCGGCGTCCTGGGCGCTGCTGCCGGCGTCATGGGGACACTGCAAGCACTCGAAATCCTCAAAGAAATCACCGGCGCCGGACAAACTCTTGCCGGCCGGCTGCTCATTTATGATGCACTCGACACCCGCTTTCATACGGTGACGCTGAAACCCGATCCCGAATGCCCACTGTGCGGGACAAAGACGCATTAGCGCGGCTTCAAAATAAAATAGGCGGTGGGTTTCCGTTCAAAAATGCGAAAAACCAAGAATCCACCGCGTTTTTGGTGAATCACTTTACCGGCATTTAAACCAGATCTCCTTACGCTGCCGCGCAGGCAAGGGACCCTGGTATGGCTCAAGATGTTCATTATGAGATTTTCCGACGCCAAGGAGCAGGCAGTTGGAGCCTCATCGAGGTACGCAATGGCCGCGAGGATGCGCTTTCCTTTGCCCATGAGCTTGAAAAAACGGGAGCTACCGGGACCAAGGTCGTCAAAGAAACTTATAACGACGAAACCGGCGATTACCTGTCGCTAAAGATCTACGAGCACGGCGAGAAGAAAGTGAAGTCCAAGCCGGCGCAGGACGATGTGCCGGCATCACCTTGTTTCAAACCGGACGACCTCTATTCCTACCATGCCCGCAAGACGATTGCGGTGCTGCTGCCCGATTTTCTCGCCCACTATCGGGTGACGGTCACCGAGCTCGGCCACCGCGCCGATCTGTTGGAGAAGCTTGAAGCTGCCAGCACACTGTTGCAGCACGCCATCCAGCGCGTCGCCGTCGCTCAGGCTGCGGCCAGCGAAGAACAACTGAGCAAAATTCTCCGCAACCTGCACGAACTGACCACCCAGGTGTTTCACCGCGTCTACCACGATACCGCAAAGGGCCGATTTGCCATCGTGAAGCCCGGCGAGTTCGCGAGCCTGGCCGCCAAGCTGGCGAGCGTTAGTGACGGACGCTATCTGCTCGATGGCGCCATCACGCTCTATCTCAAGAACAGCACCGGCTGGGACGACAAGGTCCGCTTGCTGATGGCACTGATGGCCGAAGCCGAGGACGACAGTGCCGGTGCCAAGCTACTGCTGACGTGCATCGATTCGCTGATCTCGGAAGTCCTCGACGGCTCGGCGGGCTTGCACGCGCTGATCGGCGCCAAGGACAACCACGGCGCCGCCGTCATGGGCCTTGTCAGGTTGTTCCTCGGCAAGGAACCGGAGGACGGTCGCGAAGGGCTCGCCGCCCTGGCCCAGCAATTCGGCTCCGATACCTTGCCCAATGCGCGGGTGTCGATCGCGCGCCGCATCGTGACGGAAATCCGCTCATTCAAGCGGCTATGCCCGAAGTCGCTGGAAGATGAGCTCAAGACCCTGCGCCAGATTGCCAATCTCGTGGTCTTTGGCGTCGGTAAATATCTCAGCCACGAAGACCTGGTGAATGCCTTCGTGCTGCGTGGCCAGCGTCTCGTCACCGGCGAATGCCTAGCGCCCTATATCGCCGACGTAACGCCGGACGTGAAACTCGATCACATCCTGTTCGTCGAAGAAAACATCATCGGCGCCGAGAACAAGCGCCGGCTGGCAGCCTTTGTAACGCCGATCGTCACCGGTGCCCCATTCGAAGAGCATTTCCAATCCCCGAAGCTGCCGCTGGTGCAGCGCCTGCAGCAGCTCGAAGCCTTGCGCTTGCGCGTCTGCCAGTCCGGTTTTCAGGAGAATCAGCGAATCGAAATCGCCGACATGCTGGACAAAGTTGCCGCCGCCATCGAAAGCCGGGGCCGGCTGTTCGACTCGATCGGCAATCGCAATGTTTCGCTAACTGAGAAAGCGTTTGCCCTGATCAAGCTGCTCGAAACCAATACGCTGACCTCGCCGCGACTGACCTCCAAAGCACGCGAAATGATCCTTTCTTATCTCGGCAAGCCGGGCTTCCTCGCCGGTTACGTCGCTCAAACCGTCAAGGATGGCGCTCTGCTTGATCGCGACGCAGCGGTGGCCGAGCTGATGGAGATTCTGGCCAAGGCCGGCATTACGCCGGAGACCGGTCTCAAGACGATCGCGGCGTGAATATGAACTTTTTGCATCTTCTGAAGAACATTAAGAGTGCCTTAGATCGGAGAAACGCAGTGTGTGTATATGAGTGACAAACTCCATGAGACGATCGCGCAGGTCGGTGCGCAAGGTTGCTGCAGCAAGGTGGAAGACCTCTATGCGCCGCCTGCCAAGCGCATCCTGGCCCGGCTACTGCCGGACTTTCTGATCAAGCACAAACTGACTGCGACCGAGCTTTTGCATCGTGCCGAAATGCTTCACCGGGTGGAATCGACCGGCACCATGCTGCAATTCGTGGTGCAACAGGTCGCCGTCGCCAGAGCCTCCTCGGAAAACCGGCCGGTGCAGGAGATCATCCGGGAATTCAACAAGCTCGTCGATGGCGTGATCGCGAAAGTCCACAACGCCAAGCGTGCGGAGCTGTTTGTCGAAACTCCTGCCAACAAATTCGGCGCCATCGCCCGCAAGCTGACGAAACATCCGGACGGATTGATCCTCCTGAACAGCGCCTTGTACCTCCATCTGCGCGACGCCAAGACCTGGAACGAAAAGACGTTACGGCTGCTTTCCATTCTGCAAGCGGGACGTACCGAAGGCGGCGTTCTGCTGTGCGGTGCGGTCGACACGATCATCGGCGAAATTCTGGCAACGCCCGCGGCTCTGGCCGACTTGATCGGATCGCGTAATACCTTCGGGGATTCGCTCATCGCGCTGCTGCACTACTTCCTGAACATGAAGGAAGAGGCGCAAATGATCGATGGCGAGGCGCTGCCGCAGCTGGCGCAGCTATTGCCGTCGCTGCCGCTGTCGCGCGCCGCCATGGCCGGTCAGATCATCGACCAGATCTATAGTCTTGAACGGTTGCGGGAAGATTCGCTGGACAATGAAATGCGCATGTTCCGCGACGTCGCCACGCTTGTCCGCAGCGGAATCGGCGACGCGCTCAAGTCTGAAGACGCCAATGCCGCCCTCGAATTGCGCTCCAAGCGCTTCGTCACCAGCGACAGCGTGGTGACCGGCCTGTCCAACTCC
This sequence comes from Alphaproteobacteria bacterium, assembly GCA_015654715.1. Taxonomy (GTDB): domain Bacteria; phylum Pseudomonadota; class Alphaproteobacteria; order Micropepsales; family Micropepsaceae; genus Rhizomicrobium. The sequence goes on along the minus strand of JAATGK010000495.1, from coordinate 806 downwards.
GTCTTGCCAGATGAGAAACTCGACTGGCTGTTCTTTGCCGAGGATTGCGTCTGCGGCGAACGCAACAAACAGATCCTCGCTGAAAATGCCATCCGCATCGCCATGGCGGATTCGTTCAAGACCCGGTTTCAGGTGTCGAGCCTGCCGCTATCGCGGCGGCTGCAGCGCCTGGTGGCGTTGAGCAAGGCGGCCAGCCGCAGCGGTTTCCACGAAAACGACCGCAAGCAGCTCGCCGCCATTTTCGATGCCATGGCCTTTGACTTGGCAGCGCAGTCCAAGCTGTTCGAGGTGATCGAGGCGCGAACCCCCAATCCCGTCGACAAGGCGCTGACGCTTTTGAAGTTGCACGAAGCGGGCACCTTCACCGAAGGCCGACTGGCGCAGAAAGTGCGCGACCTGATGATCGGCTATATGGCGACGCCCGGTTTTCTTGCCAGCTATATCAAGCGCGTCAAAGCTGATCCGGCTGGCGCGGTCGGCGAGCTTACCGAACAGATGCAAAAAATCGGACTGACAGCCAGCGACGTACGCGAATTGCTCGCTGCTTGAGGGTCCAGAACGCTTTCAGATAGACGAGCTTTCCTGAAAACGCCTTAGTGCGCCGCATCCCAGTTTTGCGCCGCGCGCGCTTCCACGGTCAATTTGACCGACAGCTTCATCACCGGTTCGGTGGCGGTTTCCATCACTTGTACGGCAACGGTGCGGGTCTTCTCCACTTCCGCGTCCACCGCTTCGAATACCAATTCGTCGTGCACCTGAAGCAGCATCTTCGCTTTGAGGCCCGCCTCGGCCAACGCCGTCGGCAT
>JAATGK010000329.1 GCA_015654715.1 Alphaproteobacteria bacterium | reverse complement strand
TCACCGTCGCAAGCGGCGCCAACTGGACCACGAGTGGAAGCTGGACGATCGCTGCGGTTACGAATGCTGGCACGGTCGCCAATGCTGGCACGATCCTCAGTATGATGACCCTGACCGGTACCGGCAGCCTCTCCAACAGTGGCACGATCTCTGGGGCGAACGGCGTCTACGGGGTGAGCGGCTTCACCGGCATCGTCACCAACACCGGCACGATCACCGGCACAAGCGTCGGCGTGGACCTCACCGGCACCGGTACGCTCGTGAACAATACCGGCGGCTATATCAAGGGCGGCCAATACGGCGTGGTAGTCGGCGCGGGCGGCACGGTCACCAATGCTGGCACGATCCTCGACGACGCCATGGCTGGCGCTTCGGTCGGCAGCAATGGGGTGCTGACCAACGATACCTCCGGCACCATCAGCGGCGTGACCGGTCTCGTTTTCACCGGCACTGGCGCGAGCGTGACCAACAACGGCACGATCACCGGCTCTGGCGGCGTCGCGGTGCAGTTCGATGCCGGCGTCAATACGCTCACCATCGGTACCGGCTCCGTCCTGAACGGTGCGATCGACGGCGGTGGCGGCGCGGGGGTGATCAATCTCACCGGCACCGGCACGATGGCCAATACCATCACCAATTTTGGCGCGGGCAGCGCGGTCACCATCGCCAACGGCGCCAACTGGACCACGAGTGGAAGCTGGACTGCCGCGAACGTCGTCAACAATGGCACGCTGCAGCCGGGTACGCTCGCAGCGCCTCTGAAGGTTACGGGGAATTTCACGCAGACGTCGTCGGGCGTACTGCAAGTCGCGCTGGATGCCAGCGGTGCAGGTTCCGAACTTCAGACAAGTGGAACGGCCAGCCTTGCCGGTAGCGTAACGGTCCTTCCCACAGGAACCTTCGTTACGGCGAGTACGAAATACACCATCATCAAAGCCGCGGGCGGTGTAAGCGGGAGCTTTGCCAGTGTCACCGCTGGCACGCTGTTGTTGACGCCGAGCCTCAGCTACGACGCCAACGATGCTTACGTCACGCTGACGCAACAGAACGTCGGCGGGGGGGGCGGCACATCTCCGCCCGTGATTAACGAGACGGCGAACGAACATGCCGTTGCGGTGGCCATCGATGCCGGCAACGTGGCCGATCCCAACGCGTTCGCACCGGCGCTTCTGGGCCTGGATCAGTTCACCGAAGCGGCAGATCTCAAATCCGCGCTCGACAGATCGGCGGGCGAGAATAATGCGGATCTGGCGACCTCGGCATTGCTGGCGGGACGGCAGTTCATCAGCCAATTCCAGCAACACAGCCTGCTGACGCGTAGCACGTACGACATCTGGAGCATTTGGGGCTCGGCCTATACAGGCAAAAGCGACCTCGATGGCGACAGCAATACTCACAGCTTCAAGCAGGATATCACGGGCGTGACGGGCGGTATCGACTATCGGCTAAACCCGTTGCTGCGGATCGGCGCGGCCTTTGGTTACGGCTTTAGTAGCTTCAGCCTTGGCGATAGGACTGGTCATGCCAGCATCGACTACAAGCAAATCGCGCTAACGGGCGATTATCTAGATGGGCCGGTTTATCTCGACGGACTGATCGGCGGTTCATTCGGTAGCGGCACGACCTCGCGCGACGTATCACTGCCGGGGCTCCTGGCGCAGGCGTCCGCGCAGGTTTCGGACAGTCAGTTCCTTGCTGCTTTCGAAGCCGGTTATGCATTCCCGATGCGCGCAAGCGTTACTCTCGCGCCGTTTGCCGGCGTGAATATCGGTGCCGTGAACGAAAGCGGCTTCACCGAAAGTGGCGCGGGCGCGATCAATCTGAAGGCGCCCGGCGACTCGACCACCGGTGTGCAGAGCATCCTGGGGAGCCGGTTGACGGTCGACATCCCACTAGGCAATGCGATGCTCAAAGGCGATTTCAAACTGGGTTGGGCACACGAGTTCACGACCACGCATTGGATAACCCAGTCCTTCGCTGGAACTGCCGGAACGAACTTCACGGTCGAAGGAGCGCAGCTACCCGGCGACGGTGCGGCCATCGGGGCTGGATTGTCGGCCACGATCTTCCCAGACGCCTCTGCTTATGTGCATTATGATGGTGATCTGGCGAGCAAGGGCTCCAGCCACTCGTTTACCGCGGGCTTCCGCTTCGGCTGGTGATTCTGGTCTGTGCTGATGGTCCATGCGATACCGGGGCGGTTTGATATAATGAGTCCGCTTATGCGGTGCGAAGGCTTCACTTCATGACAGTACAGGCACCAACGGCGTGTCCTTGCGGCAGTGGTTTACGCGTCGCGCGATGCTGTGGCCTGGATCTGGCCGCGATCGGCACGGGGGAAGCCACCCGGCACCTGCTACCGCTGGTCGACCGTGCCATCGCCTTGCACGGCAAAGGTGAGATCGCCGAGGCGACCAAAATTTGCCTGGACGTACTGGAACTCGCGCCGGGACAAGGCGGTGCGCTTGCCATTCTGTATCAAGTGCGCCGTCAAACCGGACCGTTGTCGGCGGCCGAAGCACTTATCCGGCGCATGGTCGCGCTCAATCCGAACAATATTTGGGCCACACAGGAACTTGCGTTGCTGCTATTTGGTAAGGGCGATTTTGCCGATGCCGAAGGGCACGCCCGCAATGCCGTTCGCATCGCGCCCGACGACGTGCAGTCGCACAATTTGATGGGCATGATCATGACCGAGCTCAATCGGCCCCAGGTCGGCGAATATCACTATCGCGAAGCCTTGAAGTTGTTGCCGCACAAGCAGCCCATCCTGCTCGCAAATCTCGCGTGGAACCTGAAGAACCAGGGAAAAATGGCCGAGTCCCGTGCGCTGTATGGCGAGTCCGTGGCGCTCGATCCGACGATCCTGCAGACGCTTTTGGGATGGGCGCGCATGGAAGAGACGGACCGCAATTTTGCCCGCGCCGACGAGTTGTTGGATCAGGCGGAAAAGCTTGCCCCCAACAATCAGAGCATTCTGCTGCAACGCGCCATCGTGCGCAGTCGCGTGAAGGATTATGACGGGGCTCTCGCGTTGCTCGACAGTATCGCCAAGCTCAGCAGGACGGGAACGCTGGGACCTAACGAGATGCTGGAAAAGGGCCGCCTGCTCGACAAGATGGGGCGGTTCGATGAAGCCTTCGCGGCTTTCGTCGAGGGCAAACGCGCCGCTCTGGAACTAAGCGGCAACGCTTATCTGGAAGCGCATGCAGCGCAGCTTGTCGAACGTTTGAAGCGCTACTTTACGGCGGAGCGTTTGAAGATTGTGCCGCGCGCAAAGCCTATCACATCAGGGCCTCGGCCGCTGTTCATCGTCGGCTTTCCCCGCTCGGGTACGACGATGGTCGAACAGACATTGTCCGCCCATCCGAAAATTTCCGCCGGCGACGAACTGACGATCGTGAATGACATCACCGAACTGATGCCGCGCATGCTGAATAGTCCGCTGGCCTATCCCGAAGCGTTGGCCGATCTTTGGATGGGTGACCAGCGAGAAGGCTTAGACAATCTGCGGGACTACTATCTGCAGCGCGCACGCCAGCTCGGAATCATTGAACCCAAGACGGTCTGGTTCACCGACAAGATGCCGCTGAACGAAACGCACATGGGTTTAATTGCGCTGATGTTCCCCGAAGCGCCGATCATCCATGTCTTGCGGCATCCGCTCGATGTCGTGCTGTCGGTGTTTTCCAACCACCTGACGCACGGCTTCTATTGCGCCAATGCATTGGATACGATTGCAAAGCATTACGTGCTTATCGCGGATTTGGTGGAGCATTATCGCAGCCAGATGACGCTGAAATACCTGCCGATCCGCTATGAAGACATTGTGGATGATCAGGAATCGGGCGTGCGGCGCATGCTCGAATTCATTGGTGCCGCCTTCGACAAACGCTGTCTGAATTTCGACGAAAACACACGTTATGCACGCACGGCAAGTTACGCCCAAGTGACTGAGAAGCTCTACGACAGTTCACGCTATCGCTATCGTCGTTATCTATCTCATCTGAGGCCTGTAATCCCGATTTTGGAACCGGTCATCAAGCGCTTGGGCTACACGATTGATGACTGACGACGGGCTGAAAACCGTAAAAAAGACGGTCGATCAATGGCGCGCGGAGGCGGATGCTCACGAAAAAGCGGGCAGGCTAGATGAGGCCGAAGCGTTGCTGGCGAAGATTATCGCGGCGAAGCCCAATTATCATCCGGCGATCCAACAGGCCGCCGTCGTTTCGTGGAAGCGCAAGCGCCCGCTGGAGGCGTTGGCTCGGTTCGAGCGCGCCATGCAGCTTGCGCCGGATGAGGCGCTCTATCATCGCAATGTCTGCGAAGTGCTGCGAGCACAAGGTCGGCTCGATGATGCGCTGGCGCATGGCCTGCGCGCCGTGGAATTGGCACCGAATGACAGCGGCTCACACTACAATTTGAGCGTCATTCGCTACGACCGTCTGGAGATCGCGGACGGCATTGCCTCGTTGCAAAGGGCTCTGGAACTTGATCCCAAACACGCCTCCGCGCATTTCGAACTGGCGGAGGCGTTCCTTCTCACCGGGCGGTTCCGGGAGGGCTGGGAAGAATATGAATGGCGCTTTGCCCTTCCGAACGCGCCGCCGCTTCTGCCACCGAACGACAAGCCGCTATGGGATGGCAAACCCATGCCAAGCGGCACACTGATGCTGATCGGAGATCAGGGCTTTGGCGACACGATCCAATTCTGCCGCTATATCCCGCTGGTGGCCGAACGTTGCCCTAACATCATCGTGGCGTGCAGTTCGGAAATGCGCCCGATCGTGATCCAGCAAAAAGGTATCGGCCAATATTACGATCGTTGGGAGAACATGCCGGCGTTTGACGCGTACTGTTCCCTGTCGGGCCTGCCGCGGCTGTTCGACACCAACCCTGCGAACATTCCTGCAGCGATCCCTTATGTGAAAGCCGACGCAGCGAAGTCCGAGCATTGGCGCCAACGTCTCGACGCACTGACGCCGCCCGGTTACCGCCGTATCGCGCTTGCATGGGCTGGGCGGCCCACCCATGGAAATGACTTCAACCGCTCCATAGCCCTGAATAAGCTGAGCGCGTTGACGGCGCTGCCCAAGATCGCGTTTGTCTCGGTGCAGAAGGGTGAGGGTCAAAACCAGATCGGCAGTTATTTCGGTGCCGCGCCACTGATCAATTTGGGCGTGGAGATCGAGGACTTCACCGACACCATGGGAATCCTCGCCAATGTGGATCGCCTTGTGACGGTTGATACTGGTGTTGCGCATTTGGCCGGGGCCATGGGCCGGCCCGTTTCCATTCTGCTTCCCTTCGCGCCGGATTGGCGCTGGATGCTCGATCGCAGCGATACGCCCTGGTATCCTACCGTGACCTTGCACCGTCAGGACAGGCCCGGCCACTGGCCCAGCGCCATAACCAAGTTGATCGATACGCTGCAGGGGTAATACCGACCTGCATGGCTGATCGTGCATAAGCCTGCATTTGATGTTCATACGTCCTGAGCGGACCTTCGGACGTTCCTGGCGATGCTTCCGATGCCAAGCTCGAGTTCGCGCCGGATGGCCGGATGAATGTCAGCGCCGCCGCCACCAGACATAAAGACCGGTGATCGAGAGCACGGTCACGGCGATCCCAAGAAGCAGCACGAGAAACCGCGTCGGCCAGCCCAGGATGCGCCCGGCGTGGAGAGGATAGAGCGAACGCATGAAGGCGCCGCGGGTACCGTCATTGTAAGGGTCGTCGCGATAGACCAGCTTGCCGCTGCGGCCGTCGAGATAGTAGGCGACGGGCCCCAGCGCCGAATAGGTGTCGGTGCCGGGGCGAATGAACGACACGCCGTAAAGGCCGGTCTGTGGTCCATAGGTCGCGAACGCTGGAACCCAGGCCGGATGGTCTTGCGCCGCCAGCGGTTCGGCAAGGCGTGATGCTTGCGAAAACGTCAGCACCGGCACCACGCTGCGCGCCACCGGCGCGTTGTCGAAGGGCGTTGGCTCGCGCGTCCATACCGCGTTGGTGAACGGCACGAACAGCTCATCGTAGAAGTTCATCTCGACCGATGTGATCGAGAGAACGAGAAAGCCAATGAATAGCCACAGTCCGCTGGCGCGGTGCAATTCCAAGCAAAAGCGTCCTAGCCGCGTGTTGTGATGCAGGAGCCACATCCGGCCCCAGTTTTTCCAGAATGGCCGTTTGCGCGGAAAGGTCAGATAGAGGCCGACGAGATTCGACAGCACCCACAGGATCGCCACCGCCCCCCATGAACCAGCGGCCGAACGTTCCTGCTAGAAGATTGAAGTGGAATTGATAGATCGCTTCGACAAGGCCGCGCCGGCCCCAGCCGGGCGTCACCTGGCGGGCGCCGATGACATGGCCGTCCTGGGGATCGATGAAGACCTCGTCGTAGCCGAGCGGCTTGCTGCCGCGCGCCGGTGCGACCCGCAGCACCAGTGACCGGCTTGGTTCGATCGTCAGTGGCGCTTGTGTGATGCGCCAACCCGGATGCGCACGGGCCACTGTGTCGGCGAGTGCTGCCGGTGCGGCCGTGACATGCGCCGTATCGGCAGCGAGCAGGTCCGGGTTGAGCGCGGCGTCGAGCGGCGTGCGGAACACCAAAATGCTGCCGGAGACGCCTGCGAAGATCAGAAACAACAGGATCGCCAGCCCGGAGTAGCGATGCAACCAGACGAGCGTGTTGTGCACCTCGGCCTGCCGGGCGAACCCCGCGCGCGGATCGGAGGGCAAGGTTGGGGCAGTGGCATTCGGCATTGGCGCGCTCACAAGGTCGCGAGAAACTAACACGAGCCGCCGGCCGGTTCAGAGCTTCCGGCTGAGCGTGACCGTGACGTCCCGGCGGAGGCCATAGAAGCACTGCGTCATGTCGCTGCAACGAGACAGATAGCTCCGATCGAACAGATTACTGGCATTGACCTGCATGCGCCAGTCATGGGTGTCGTAGTGCAGGATGGCATCGAACAGAGCCACCGGCGGCGAGCGAAGTGTGTTCGCCGCGTCGCCGTAGTAGTCGCTGGTGTAGCGAACACCGAAGCCGGCGCCCAGCCCGGCAAGCAAGCCGGTCTGCTGGGTGTAGTCGGCATAGGTCGAGATCTTGTTGCGCGGTACGATGGTGAGCTGTTGGCCCAGATCGGGTCCGTTGCTCTTCAGCACCTTCGAGTCCGTGTAGCTGTAGGATGCGTTCAAACTGATGCGATCGAAGATGCGCGCCACGCCTTCCAGCACAAAGCCCTGCACGCGCACCTGGCCGGTCTGCACGCTGAAGAACGGATGTGTCGGATCGGAATCGGGTGTCAGCACGTTGTTCTGCACCAGCCGGTAGACGTCGGCCGTGATCAGTGCGTTCGCGTTCTCGGGCAGGAAGGTCGGCTGGAATTTCACGCCACCTTCAATCTGGTTACCGGAGGTCGGCTTGAACGAATGACCCTCGAAATCCGCGCCGGATGTGGGCTGGAACGACGTCGCATAAGCGATATAGG
>JAATGK010000304.1 GCA_015654715.1 Alphaproteobacteria bacterium | reverse complement strand
TTAGGTGTCGGCCTCAAGCGGCTGGCGGTGCCGTTGATGCGGCTGGCCAAAGCGCTGCGCACGGCGCTCGACGAAAAAGCGAGCGAGCTGGAGCCTTACATGCGGGCGCGCATCGATGCGGCGGCCAAGGGGCTCGACTGGCGCGCCAAGATCGTGCTGCCCGCTTGGATGAGCATGCTGGACGCGCTCGAAACCGGCGAAGTCAGCGACGATTACGTCGACTGGTTCGAGATCACGCGCGAAGACGGCCGCGGCCAGGACATCGGCCTCGAACGGCGCTGGATCGATCCCACCATTCCGCTGGCGAGTGAAGTTCTGGCCCATGCCCACGGCGCGCTGATCACCTCGGCCACGCTGCGCGACGCGGGCAATGAAGACGATTGGCAATCGGCCGAAGTGCGCACCGGGGCGCTGCATCTGCCGGAACCCGCCCGCCGCGCCAGCTTCGGGTCACCGTTCTCTTACGCGACCCAAGCGCGGGTATTAGTCGTGCGCGATGTCGAGCGGCGCAATCCCGAGCAGATGGCCGCGGCGTTTCGCGAGTTGTTCCTGGCCGCAGGCGGCGGTGCGCTGGGATTGTTCACCGCGGTGCGGGCGCTGAAAGCGGTCGAAGCGAAAATCGCGGCGCCGCTCGCCGAAGCCGGGCTGACGCTTTACGCCCAGCACGTTGACCGGCTCGACACCGGCGCCTTGGTCGATCTGTTTCGCTCGGAAGAAAACTCGTGCCTGCTCGGCACCGATGCCTTGCGCGACGGGGTCGATGTGCCGGGGCGGTCGCTGCGGCTGGTGGTGTTCGACAAGGTGCCGTGGCCCAAGCCGACCATCCTGCACAAGGCGCGCCGCGCCCGTTTCGGCAAAAGTTATGACGATCTTCTGACCCGCCTCAGGCTCAAGCAGGCGTTCGGGCGGCTGATTCGCGGCGGCAGTGATAAGGGCTGCTTCGTGATTCTGGAGTCGGCGACGCCGACCCGCCTCCTCACCGCCTTCCCGCCGGAAACCCCTGTCCTGCGCTGCGGTCTGGCCGAAGCAATCCGCGAAATCCGTGGGTTTCTTGGCCCAAACGGGTGACGAACCCCTGGCCGGCAGGGTAGTTTCCCGCCCATGAGCACCGAAAAGACCGACGAAACCCTGTTCGCCCCTGACGAGCCGGAAAGCTATGGCAAACATTCCACCGGCATCCTGCCCGGCCATGTCCTCAGGCGCCTCGTCCGGGCGCGGCGGGAAGTGGTCGCAAGCGAAGAGTTCGACGAGGCGCAAATCCAGCCGGCCAGCCTCGACCTGCGCCTGGGCACAGTGGCGTGGCGGGTGCGCGCCAGTTTCCTGCCCGGTCCCAACGCGACGGTGAAAGACAAGCTTGGCGAAGCCGTACTGCACGAGATCGACCTCACCAACGGCGCGGTGCTGGAAACCGGTTGCGTCTACGTCGTACCGCTGCTCGAAAGCGCCGAGTTCAGCTTCCGCGTCTCCGGCATCGCCAATCCGAAAAGCTCCACCGGACGGCTGGATGTGTTTACGCGGCTGATCACTGATCAGGCGCAAAGCTTCGATCGCGTCGAGACCGGCTATCACGGCCCGCTCTACGCCGAGATTTCGCCGCGCACCTTCCCGGTTCTGTTGCGCAAAGGCTCGCGCCTGAACCAGCTTCGCGTCCGCCGCGGCAGCCCGCAGTTCACCGATACGCAGCTTCGCCGCTTGCACGCCGAAACGCCGCTGGTCGATTGCGAACCCAATATCGAAGGCGGCCTCGGGCTGTCGGTCGATCTGCAAGGCGAAGCTGGCGCCCATCACATCGGCTGGCGCGCCAAGCACCACACCAACATCATCGACATCGACAAGCGCGGGGCGCTCGACCCGCTCGATTTCTGGGACCCGATCGGGCCGTCGAAATCGGGCAACATCGTTTTGGACCCCGACGAGTTCTACATTCTGGCCTCGCGCGAGGCGGTCGCCATCCCGCCCGAATATGCCGCCGAAATGGTAGCGTTCAATCCTTTGGTCGGCGAATTCCGGGTTCACTATGCTGGCTTCTTCGATCCCGGCTTCGGCTACAGCCCCGGCAAGCCGCCAGCGGCGCGCGCGGTGTTGGAAGTGCGCAGCCACGAAGTTCCCTTTATCCTAGAACATGGCCAAACCATCGGGCGATTGATGTTCGAACGATTGACCGAAGTTCCGTCGGAAGCTTATGGCGAGGGCATTGGTTCCCATTACCAGCGTCAAGGTTTGAAGCTTTCTAAACACTTCGCCGATTAACCTTGTCGAAATGTTGCCTCAAATCCACAAGCGGTCGCAAACCCGACAAGTGAGACGGTAGAGTCGGTTGCGCAAACCGCGCGAGTTTGGACTATTCCTCCTGCCGCGGATGATAACGGCGAGGGGAGAAATAGCTCCGCTTTTAGGATCCGCATTGAAGGGGGCAGCATGAGGCGGCTACGGCGCGGAAACGTGCCGGCCGCCTCATGATTTTCCAGGGTTCCGGAAAAAAGAGGTATGTTTGCGCCGCTGACCCGGAGCGGAGCGATGCGCATGTTCGCACGTCTTGCTACAGTTGCGCTGACCGGATTGATGATGGTGGTCCCGATGAGTGCAGAAGCTGCCCCGTTCCAACTTACCAGCCCGACCCTGAGCGACGGCGGGCTCGTGCCCAATACGCACGTCTATAACGGCTACGGCTATCGCGGCCAAAACCGCTCGCCGGCGCTGAATTGGAGCGGCGCCCCCGCCGGAACCAAGAGTTTTGCCGTCACCTGCCACGATCCCGATGCCCCGAGCCCGGACGCACCGCGCCCCGGCGGCTGGTGGCATTGGTTCGTGTTCGACCTGCCCGCGACCACAGCCGGATTGCCGGAAAACGCCAGCATGAACGAATTGCCTCCGGGCGCTATCCAATCGGTGACCGATTTCGGACCGCCCGGTTACGGCGGCCCTGCTCCGCCGCCCGGACCGGCGCATCGCTACATCTTCACGGTGTATGCGCTGAAAGTGGCCAAGCTTGGTTTGGGCTCCAAAGGC
>JAATGK010000457.1 GCA_015654715.1 Alphaproteobacteria bacterium | reverse complement strand
CGGTCTCAACGAGGGCCAGAAGGTCAGCTTCGAAGTCGAAGCCGACAAGCGCGGCCCCAAGGCGGTCAATCTGAAGCTCGTCTGAGCCGAAGAACTTGCGGGAGCGACAGCCCGGAAAAGTGCGACGCGGTTTTCCGTAAGACTGTGCGACCATCAAAAAGCAACGAGCGGCGTAGGGAGCAATCCCTGCGCCGTTTCGCTTTTGGGGGACGAATAGTTCTCTCAGGCGACGTTGAGAAGGGCCGTTTGCGCACCGGCCGGAACGGTCTCTTCGACCAGCGGATAACCGGCCAGGATGGCTTTGGCCTCGTCGGTCTTGGCGAGCAGCAGACACAGCCAGAAGCGCATGAAATCGATCGCCACGGCGCTACGCCGGGCCGCGTCCCCGCCGGCCATCAGATCGCCGATGTTGCGGATGGCGACGTCGCCTTGTTGCGCCAATGCCGTGTCGTTCTCGCGCGGAATCGCCGAGACGATCCGCACGATATCGTCGTGATCGAGACGGGGCGGCGACGACTCCAGGATGTCCATCAAGGCCAATACGTCCGCCACCACGATACGGCCTTCTTCCGCCGACAAGACCAGATGGTTGAAACGATCGACAACGGGCGGATCGGGAATGGCGGCCAGCGCCCTGTCGTAAAATTCGAGCGCATCCTGGCGCAGGTCCAAAGCTCCCGGTCCGACGATACCTTCCAGAACGCCGGGCTGCAGCGACGGCCGCAGCGCCTTGTATAGCGGCATCAGGAAAGCCGCGGGATGGATGCCGCTGACCGCCACGGCGTCGCCGAGATCAAGCGCGGCCAGCGCTTGTGTCTCGAGGGCACTCACGGCATCGTTGTTGGCGGACGCCCACACCACGCGGCGATTGTCGCGCAGATAGGCGTTGACCCGGTCCAGCGCCGCTTGCGCTGCGGACGGGCGGCGGGACAGCCACGCCTGCCGCGGAATAGCCAGCGCGATATCCAGAAACTCGCGATAGAGGCGGCGCAGATCGTAGCGCCGCTTCATCTCCTCCTGACCGTGGCGGGCAATGGCGCGCGCGCGGACGTCGTCGGCCAGAAGCGCTTCCAACTTGGGCAGGAAATCACGGTCGTCGAACGGCACATAACTTTCGCCGGGCGTAAGATAGTCCGCCATTCCCTGCGGGCCGGTGACGAAGGACGGTTCGTATTGCATCAGTACGGTGCCGAGATTGAGCATCTCGCAAGTGCGGTAATTGTAAGGGCCGTGGACACCGACGGCATTGAGCGAAATGCGGCTGCGCCGGATGAGATCGTGGTATTCGCGCTGCGGCAGGCCGGTGGCGAACACGAAGTTGTAGCGGTCTCCGAGCTTGGCCTTGGCCTGTTCGAACAGTGCAACGCAGCGCCGCCGGTATGGCCCGTAAGCGGCGTTGATCAGGTCGCCGGAGTTGCGCAAGGAACCGGACTTGAAGCTCAGGTCGCCGAAACTAAGCAGAACGTCGATGTCGCGCGGCGCGTTGGGATCGCCATAAAGCACGTGGTCGAACGAGCCCCATGACAGGCCGAACGGCAGATTGATGAGCTTGGCGGGATCGACGGCTTGCCCCATCAACCGGGCGAAGGGCGACGACAGCGGCAGCACAAAATCGAACAGGCGCGTCAACGCTTCACAGCGCAAGGCATAGAAATGATGGCACAGGCTGCCGAAGGTCGGAAACGGCGCCATTTCCATGCCGCGCGGATGCACCGTCGCCATGCAGACCTGATAGTCGAAATAGAGATCGGGCATAAAGCCGGCCGGCAGACGCGCCACGATGTCGTCGATGGTTTGCTCGGACGGCACCAAGGACAGATGGTCGCTCGCCGTGGTCGGTTCGCCGTAGAGCGAGAGAAACACGACGTCGGCGCATTCGAGCAGCGGCGCTGTGTGGAAATTGCCGGCGGCACAACGGTCTCGGCCGTACAGCAGGCGCGGCTTGCGGTGGCGCATTGCCGAGGCATGGCAGACGCGGAAATGATTGCGCTGGAGAAGAAAGTCCGGCGTGGTATCGCAGATTCTCTCGTAGTCGTCTTCGATGGCCGCCAAGGCCACCGGATCATCACCGGCAGCGACCTCGCGCCTTGCCAGCTCCATCAATTGTACATGATCAGCCATCAGCCCCTCCGGGGGCTTTTACTTAAGACCAACAAGGTTAATCGCCGCTTATCAGCAGGCGGCTTGGCGCCTTTGTGCCGCTGGAGGGCGAGGCGCGGGCCGTTTCGGTGCCGCGGCAGCGGCGCAGTCGCGCGCCGCGGTCGGGTCATTGGCGGGCGTGAGCACCCAGCCGAAGTGGTGTGCCACGGCAGCGAAACCGGGGCGGGCGAACGCGAGGAGCGTCGCATGCGGGACCACCATCCAAACAACGGCGAACACAATTGCTAAACGAAAGAGTGCTTTGAACATCGCAAAGCCGCCTTTCCTGGAACGCATCCGACGCGTGTCGCGCCAAGCTGGCGCACGTCGCTCAACCGGCGCTTCCGGTCTTCCAGCGAGATCGATTCCATACTTCCGATCAAAATGGCCTCGGTAATGCGCAAGCCCGCCAGGCTCGCTGTCCAGGCGCCAGCGGGCGTTCCGGGTGCGCGATAGAACAGGCTCGGAAAACTCGCCGTCGCGACAATGTGTGCGACTTTTGCCGCCACCGGTTCGCCGCTCTGCTCGGCCTCGCGGTTCTGCCAGCGCGCGAATTCCTCCAAAATCAGCTGGAGCGCCGGCGGCGATCCGCCAAGCCACATCGGAAAGGCGATGAAAAGCCGATCCGCCTGCCAGATGCGCTCGACAATTTCGGCCACTTCGTTGCGCTGCCAGGAAGGACGGCCGCTTTCGGCGCCCGGCACGGCCACGGCGCCGATATCAAGGCGCTGCGTCTTGTAACCGCTCGCCTGGGCGCCTTCGGCGTAGGCCGTGCACAAGGCGGCACAGTAGCGTTCCGGCCCCGGATCGGGATGGCCGTTGATGACGAGCACGCGTTGTGCCGGCAAACGCCTATGGTAGCGACCGCCAAACATCATGCCGCCATCGCCGTTGCATCAATGGTGTGGGTTTCCGACGGCAGACCGGCGTCGATAAACGTCACCCGCGTGGCGCCGTCTTGGAGACGCGCGACCGACAGCGACATCGCGGCGGCGCCCTTGCGATTCATGGCGCCCCATTCGTTCAGGCGCTCGGGCTCGGTTGCCGTCACGGCGCAGGCCACGATCTCCCAGATGGCATCGCGACCGTTGCGAGCGATACAGCGTTCGGCGACCTCGGCCCATAGCGGCTCACCGCAAAGCTCGTCATCGCTGAGCGCCCATTGCCACGCGAATGCCTGGTTGTATTGCTTCAGGCGGCCATCGGCGCCGATGACGATCTCGCCTTGGCGCGACGCCTGGAGCGGCCGCAGTTGGCCTGGGCTTTCGTTGTCCTTTGCTTCTTTGGGGCCTCGTCCGGGCGCACCACTCCAGGCGGGAGCGATGGCACGGCGGACAATCCGCGGCGTAGGACTGCCGACCGTCTCGTTGGCGCTGTAACGCTCCTGGGCGCGAAGGAAAAGTACGGCGCTACTGCCGATGCGCAGTCCGCGAACGAAGACTTGCCGCACCCCGGACAGGCGAACCGAAAGGAAAAGCCCGCGGCCCGCTTCAGAAGATCGTTGATCGCAATGGCCAGAGGGGCGGCATCGGGGCCTTTGAGACATTGTTCCAGCAGCGCACTGCCGCCGCCGTAGCTAAGCGCCTGTTGCGACCGCGACCGCAGGACGACGACGGTCTCGGCAAGCGACTCCAGGATCAAATCGCGGAAATGGCGCGCCACCTGCGACCGCCGCAGCACCGCTTGCACGCGGGCGCGATAATTGCCGCGCCGTGCCCGCTCGAGGATTGCCCAGGCGCCGCAAGCGACGGCGAGCGCGAGCGACGTCACCACGATGGCCGCAATGCCGAACATTCCGAGGGAATGGCCGATCAAAAGATCGAATTGCGCGGATAACCCCGAGCAGAAACCTTGCATGGTCGAGAAGACGGTAACCACAGGGGCCAGTAGCGTATGCATACCATACTCACTTCTCTCCCCAGCCCTCCCCTTGCCATTTTCTGCGGTCCTTTCGGCGGGACCGGGATATACTCCGTGTAGAGCACAATATTGCCGCAATTGGCCCGCTGGCAGTGGCAACGATGGGTTCGTACCTGCGGCTGCCGTCGGGTTGTCGCGGTCTGCCTGCTTTTTCTCCTGCGCGGCGTCCCATGACGCGATGCGTTCGTAGAGATAAAGCGGAAGAGGAAAAAAGGTTGCGAAGGTTCCAGAAGGTCAGCTTCGAAGCCGACACGCGTGGCCGCTGGCGACATCTCTGCGCCGCTTCGTATCTCGGGGGTTTCATTGCTGAGCGGCGGCGGAACGTCTCACCGCATCACCGAAACGATCAGACGCGTGCGTCTTAGTTGGTCGCGCTTTCGGACGGAATCGCGGATTTCACTTTTCCCGAAGGCGCTCTAAGCCGTCGCTCCCCGCGATCGGGGCATGCCGGCGCCGCGGCAGAACCATCCGCCGCGCTGACGCTATGCTGAGACGTCTGACCGCCATGCCGTTTCGGCGTCACCGCAGCGGCGCAGTCGCGCGCCACCGTCGGAACACTGGCGCTTGGGCTCTGGTCGACGGCCGCCGGGGAGCCGAAATCAGCGGGCGAGTGCAGCCAACCGAAGTGGTGCGCCACAGTGGCGAAGCCGGGGCGGGCGAACTCGATGGCCGCTCCGTGCGGGACCAGCATCCAAACCACCGCAAATGCAATTGCTACGCGGACGAGTGCTTTGAACATCGCAAAGCCGCCTTTCCTGGAACGCATCCGAGGAATGTCGACCCGAGGTGGCGTACTTCGATCAACCATCGCTTCTTGTCTTCCAGTGAGATCGATTCCATGCTTCCGATGAGAAGAGCTTGGGTAATGCGCAGGCCCGCTAAGGTCGCTGCCCACTCGCCGGCAGGCGCACCGCGGCGGGCGCGATAGAACAGGCTCGGAAAGCTCGCCGTCACGGCAATGTGCGCGACTTTTGCCACGACCGGTTCGCCGCTCTGCTCGGCTTCGCAATCCTGCCAGCGCGCGAATTCTTCCATGATCAGTTGGAGCGCCGGCGGCGGTCCGCCAAGCCACATCGGAAAAGCGATGAAAAGCCGATCTGCCTTCCAGATGCGCTCGACAACGTCGGTGGCTTCGTCATGCAACCAGGACGGCCGCCCGCTCTCGGCGCCCGGCTCCGTCACGCTGCCGACATCGAGGCTCTGGGTCTTGTAGCCGCTCGCTTGCGCGCCTTCGGCATAGGCCGCGCACAAGGCGGCACAGTAGCGCTCCGGCCCCGGATCGGGATGGCCGTTGATGACGAGCACACGTTTCGCCGGTACCGGGTGCGGGCGCCAAACCGAACGCAGATGGGACAGACCGCCCGCCATTATGCCGCCATCGCCGTTGTATCGAAGGTGGGGGTTTTCGATGGCAACGTCGCATCGATGAATGTCATCCGCGTCGCGCCATCCTTGAGCCGCGCCACCGACAGCGACAGCCGCGCGCCGCCTTCGCGGATCATGGCGCCCCATTCGTTCAGGCGCTCGGGCTCCGCTGCGGTCACGGCGCAGGCCACGATTTCCCAAATGGCATCGCGGCCGTTGCGGGCGATGCAGCGTTCGGCAACTTCGGCCCACAGCGGCTCGCCGCGAAGCTCGTCGTCGCTAAGCGACCATTGCAGCGCGAACGCTTGGTTGTACTGCTTCAGATGGCCGTCTGCCCCGACCACGATCTCGCCGTCGTCCGACGTCCGGAGCAGCCGCACGTTGTCCAAACCGTCGTCGCCCGGATTTTCTTCTAGGCCTGGGTGGGGCGCACCGCCCAAAGGGGTAGCGATGGGAAGGGGGACAATCATCGACGCTTTGCTGCCGACCGTCTCCCTGGCGCCGTAGCGCTCCTGGGTGCGAAGGAATAGCGCGGCGCCGCTGCCGATGCGAAGGCCGCGAACGAAGACCTGCCGCATACCGGACAGGCGAACCGAAAGGGAGAAGCCAGAGGCGCGTTTCAGAAGGTCGTTGATGGCGACGGCGAGCGGCGTGGCGTCAGGGCCTTTAAGGCATTGTTGCAGGAGCGCACTGCCGCCGCCGTAGCTGAGCGCCTGTTGCGACCGCGACCGCAGCACGACGACCGTTTCGGGAAGCGATTCCAGGATGGAATCGCGGAAATGGCGCGCCACCTGCGACCGCCGCAGCACCGCCTGTACGCGGGCGCGATAATTGCCGCGACGGGCCCGTTCGAGGATCGCCCAGGCGCCGCAAGCAACGGCGAGCGCGAGCGACGTCACCACGATGGCCGCAACCCCGAACATTCCCAGGGAGTCGCCAATCAATTGATCGAATTGTATGGAGAGCGTTGAGCAGAAGCTTTGCAAGGCCGAGAAAGCGGCTACAACAGGAGCCAATAACGTATGCATAACATACTCACTTCTCTCCCCAACCTATGCATACACTCTAACCAATTTACGCACGTCCGACAGGAGCGGAATATACTCAGACTTGGGAATGGCGGTATTCCTGGGAATTGGCCGGCAGGTCGCGGCGAAGCCGGCTGCGGCGCGTGTTCATCGGTTGCACGGCCATCAAATAAGGCAATGCGCGGCCTGCCATCGAGATCGTCGACAGCGAAGGAATCCCCATTTCTCCGCCTGCGGCTGGTCCGCTATACTGCCGCGCATGAGCGAATTCGTCTTCGTCTATTCGACCTTCCCCGACCGGCAATCAGCCACCGATGTGGCCGAGGCCCTGGTCAGCGCCAAACTGGCCGCGTGCGTCAACCTGTCGGCGCTGATGACCAGCGTTTATATGTGGGAGGGCAAGCTGCACACCGAGCCGGAAATCGCCGCCCTGATCAAGACCCGGCGGACTCTGGCTGAGGCCGTGATTGCCGCCATCCGGCCGCTGCATCCCTATGAGGTGCCGTGCTTCGTGATTTTGCCGATTGAGGGCGGTTCGGAGGACTATCTTGCCTGGGTCCGTGCACAAACTTTGAGCGATCACTCTTGACGCCTTGCCTTTAGGCTCGCCGCGCCCTTTGATGCTGCCCGAATCCAGGGAACGCCAATTTTGAGTGCCGCCAAGAAAATCCCACGCACCCTGCCGCTCGACGGCGAGGTGCTGCGCCAGGATCTGACCAATCTGGGCGAGCGCGTCGCCGTCAAAGACGAGCTGCGCAAGGAAGCCCTGCAGCTCATCAAGGGCGCCTTCCAGAACGCCCGCGGCCGGGTCAAGGACCAAGTCGTCACCGGCCAGTTGCACGGCCAGCAGGCGGCGCGCCAGCTCTCGGCGATCCAGGATGCGGTGATCCAGGTCCTCTACGATTTTGCGATCAAGGAGTTTTTCCCGCAATCGCGGAAGGACAGCTCCGAGCAACTGACCGTGGTGGCGACCGGCGGCTATGGCCGCGGCGAGCTGGCGCCGGGCTCCGATGTCGACCTGCTCTTCATCCGCCCCAACAAGCCGACCCAGTGGGACGAGCACGTCATCGAGTTCATCCTCTACATGCTGTGGGACCTCGGGCTCAAGGTCGGCCACGCCACCCGCTCGCTGCCCGAATGCGTGCGCCAAGCCAAAAACGACATTACCATCCGCACCGCGCTTTTGGAGGCGCGCTATCTGTGGGGCGACCTCGCGCTCTACGACCAGCTGCGCAAGATCTTCTGGAGCGAGATCGCCACCGGCTCGGGCCAGGATTTCGTCGAAGCCAAGCTCGCCGAACGCGAAGAGCGCCACCGCCTGCAAGGCGAAAGCCGTTTCCTGGTCGAGCCCAACATCAAGGAAGGCAAAGGCGGCCTGCGCGATCTGCAGACGCTGTTCTGGATCGGCAAATATCTCTATCACGTCTATGACGCCGCCGAGCTGGTGAAGCACGACGTCTTCACCAAGGAAGAATTCGGGACCTTCCAGAAGGCGGAAAGCTTTCTGTGGGACGTGCGCGTGCGCCTGCATTACCTGATGGGCCGCGCCGAGGAACGTCTGTCGTTCGATGCCCAGCCCGGGGTTGCCAGCGCCATGGGCTACACATCCGAAAACCCGCGCGAGGCGGTGGAAAACTTCATGAGCGCCTACTTCCTGGTGGCCAAGGATGTCGGCGGGCTGACGCGCATCTTCTGCAAGGCGCTGGAAGTGCAGAACCGCAAGAACCACCGCACCATCACCTCGATCATGCCGGGATTTTTGCGCCACAGGTCGAACGACGACGACTTTTTCGTCGAGGCCGGCCGCATCAATGCGCGCCCCGACGCTTTCACCAAGGATCCGGTCAATCTTTTGCGCATCTACCAGACCGCCGATGCCAAAGGCGTTCCGGTGCACCCCGACGCGCTGCGCACCATCACCCGGTCGCTCGATCTGATCGACGACAAGTTGCGCACCGATCCGGAAGCCAACAAGCTGTTCCTGGAATGCCTGTCGAGCCGCAACGATCCGGAAAAAGCGCTCAAGCGCATGAACGAATCGGGCGTACTCGGGCGCTTCGTGCCAGAGTTCGGCCGCGTCGTGGCGCTGATGCAATTCAACATGTACCACCACTATACGGTGGACGAGCATCTCATCCGCGCCGTCGGCAATGTCGCCAACATCGAACACGGCGACATGAAGGACGATCATCCGATCGCCCACGACATCATAAAGCGCATCACCGCGCGCCAAGTGCTTTACTGCGCCATGCTGCTGCATGACATCGCCAAAGGGCTGCCCGGCGATCATTCCGCGGTGGGCGGCGAAATCGCCCGCCATTGCTGCCTCAGGTGGGGCCTTTCCGAAGACGACACCGCCACGGTCGTCTGGCTGGTTGAACATCATCTGGTGATGAGTGACGTCGCCCAGCGCCGCGACATCGCCGATCCCAAGACGGTGCGCGACTTCGCCGATATCGTACAGTCGCCGGAAATGCTGCGCATGCTGCTGGTCCTCACCATCGCCGACATTCGCGCCGTCGGACCCGGCGTGTGGAACGGCTGGAAGGGCCAGCTTCTGCGCGAACTTTTCCTGGAAACCGAATCGCTGATCTCGGGCGGCGACCAGACGCGCTCGCATTCGGCCCGGGTGGAAGACGCCAAAGCGGCGCTGGAACAGCAGCTCAGCGATCTGCCGCAGGAGGAGCGCCAACGTCTGATCGGCCGCCATTACGACACCTATTGGCTGACGCTCGACACCGAAACCCATGTCCGCCACGCGCGGCTGATGGCGGCGGCCGATGCCAAGGGCGAATTGCTGGCGCTCGATGCGGTGTCGAACGCGTTCCGCGCGGTGAGCGAAATCACCGTCTACACTCCCGACCATCCCGGTCTGTTCGCACAAGTGACCGGCGCTATCGCGGCGGCGGGCGGCTCGATCGTCGATGCCAAAGTGTTCACCACCTCCGACGGCTTCGCACTCGACCTGTTCTCGGTCCAGGATGCCGAAGGCGGACCGTTCGGCGATGCCTCCCGCGCCGAGCGTCTGAAACAAACCATCCTCAAGATCGTCCGCGGCGAAGCGGTGCCGCGCGCCCTGTTCGCCAAGCGCCCGCCCAAGAGCCGCGCCAGCGCCTTCAACGTGCCGAGCCGCATCACCTTCGACAACGAGGCCTCGCACACCGCCACGGTGGTGGAAGTGCGCGGCCGCGACCGCGTCGGTTTCCTTTACGACGTTTCCACCGCGCTGTTTGAGTCGGGCCTGACGATTTCCTCAGCGATGATCGCCACCTACGGCGAGCGCGTGGTCGACGTTTTCTATGTGCGCGACGGCTACGGCCACAAGATCGTCCACCCCGACCGGTTGTATGCCATTGAAGAAATCCTGCTCCGTGCGGTGGAAGGCAAGCCAAACGCCGAGTAAGAAGCATCGCGCCAGCCGCAAAATGCGCGTGCAGCAGCGGCCGTCTGGATCCACGTTTTGGACGTGCCAAACATTTCGCTTGCGGTAGCTACATTCAACCCCGGTGCAAAGTACACCTTGTCTTATGGGACGGATGAGGCGGTGGATTCCGCGCGAAAAATAAACAGGTAGTCAAGACACCCGACTTTCCGATGTTCTGGTGCCAGCGCGTCGCACGACAAGAGCCGGCTCGCATCGCGGCGGGACGTTGCGATGGAGGGAATTTGCGGGACGGCGCGGGACATCGAGGAGAAAACAAAATGGAAAAACGCCAGGACTTTTTGAAGGAGCGCAAATACGGAACAGGCAAGCTTGCGCTCGCTTGCATGATGCTGCTCGGCAGCGCCGCCATCGGCATCTTTGCCGTTGCAGCCCCTCAGGCCGCCGTCCCGGCCGATGCGGCCGCGCGGGCCACCACGCCGGAGCAAAAGGCGATCATCGCCGCGTCCGCGAAGGAGCAAGTGCGCGAGATGCAAGTGCTCGGCATCACCGCGTTGCAGACGCCCAAGCAGACGTTGCGCCCGGACCTGCCCAATATGGCCAACTACGATGAAGCAAAGGCCAATCCGTTTCCGAAGATTCCCGAACTGATGGTCATGAAGAACGGGACCAAAGTCACGACGGCGGCACAATGGCAACAGCGCCGCGCCGAGATCAAGGCGGCCTTCGACGAATATGTGTACGGTAAATATCCGGCCCACATTCCGAAGGTGACGTGGAAAGTCGAAAGCGTCACGCAGCAGACGGTGGAAGGCATTCCGACGATCGTCAAGCATGTCGTCGGTCACGTCGACAATTCGGCCTATCCGGCGATCACGGTCAATATCGCCGTGGATGTCGTCACACCTGCCTCTACCAAGGGCAAGAAGGTGCCGGTCATCATCGGCGGCGGCAATCTGCATCCGCGCATCTCGCTCAATCAGCCCGGACCGATCCTGAAGATCCCCGGCTCAACGATGTGCCTGGTGCTTGGGCCGCATACCGAGCCGTCGGAGAAGCAGCTGCTCGAACGCGGCTGGGGCTTCGTCACGGTCGACAACAACGGCGTGCAAGCCGACAACGGCGCCGGTCTCGACAAGGGCATCATCGGCCTGGTCAACAAAGGCCAGCCGCGCAAGATGGACGATTGGGGCGTGCTGCGCGCCTGGGCGTGGGCCGACAGCCGCACGATCGACTATCTCCTCACCGACCATGACGTCGACGGCAGCAAGATCGGCGTGATGGGCCATTCGCGCGGCGGCAAGGCGGCCCTGGTCGCACTCGTCGACGATCCGCGCTTCGCCATCGGCTTCATCTCGTCGTCGGGCAAGGGCGGCGCGGCTTTCTATCGCCGCGACTACGGCGAATCGGTCGCCAACGTCGAAGCGTCGATCGAGTTCCACTGGATGGCCGGCAATTTCCTGCGTTACGACGCCGTCGGTCATTCGGCCAACGAACTGCCGGTGGACAGTCATGAGTTCATCGCGCTGGCGGCACCGCGCCCGATCTTCATCGGCGGCGGCGACTTCATCTCGACACCGCCTTGCGCCCTTCCGGGCGATGCCTGGCAAGACGCCCGCGGCATGTTCATGGCCGAAGTCGCTGCCAGCCCGGCCTGGACTCTGCTCGGCGCCAAGGGGCTGGGCACCACGACCTTCCCGAAAGTCGAAACGTTGATCGACACCGGCGACATGGCGTTCCGTCAGCATCCTTACGGTCACACGCCGACGCCGAACTGGTCTTATTTTGTTTCCTTCGCGGCGAAAGAATTCGCCAAAAAGTAAATTGTCTTGCACCGCCGCACACCCAGCCGTGTGCGGCGGCTTTTACGTCCGCTGCCGAACAAAGGCGTCACACCAGCAGCGAGTAACGCGTGCTGCGGCCGCCGGCCGGATCCTTGCTGAGGACATCACGGCGGACCAGATCGTCGATATCGCGCAGCGCCGTATCGGACGAGCATTTCGTCAGCTTGGTGTACTTGGCGTTGGTGAGTTTGCCTTCGAAGCCATCGAGCAGCCGGTTGATGACCAGGCGCTGGCGTTCGTTGAACGATTGGCCCCGGTGCCGATCCCAAAAACGCGCCTTCGTCAGCACCACGGACAGAATCGTCTCGGCGCCGTAAAATGCCCGATCGAGACAGCCGAGGAACCACTCCAGCCACGCCGTAATGTCGAGATCGCCTTTTTGCGTCGCTTCGAGAATGTCGTAATAGGCCTTTCGCTCTTCACGGATTTGGGCCGACATACTGTAGAAGCGCTGGCTCATGGCTTCCGATCGCGCCAGCAGAAGATCGGCAAGCGCCCGCGCGATGCGGCCGTTGCCGTCCTCGAACGGGTGAATGGTCACGAACCACAAATGGGCGACGGCCGCCTTGACGACCGGATCGCCCGGATCGTCTTGGTTGAACCAAACGATGAAGGCCGCCATCTCGCCGTCGAGGCGGCGCGCGTCCGGGGCCTCGTAATGGACGCGCTCATGCCCAACGGGACCGGACACAACCTCAATGGCATCGCTGCGCCACGCGCCGACCGCGATTTTCCGCAGGCCGCTGCGCCCGGTGGGAAAGAGGGCGGCGTGCCAACCGAACAGGCGCTCGGCAGTCAGCGGCCGATCGAAGTTCTGCGTCGCATCGAGCATCATCTCGACGATCCCTTCGACGTGGCGGTCCGCCGGCGTCAGCGCCCCGATGTCCATGCCCAGGCGGCGCGCCAGCGAGGAGCGAACCTGATCGCGATCGAGCCTCTCGCCCTCGATCTCGCCGGATTTGATGACCTCTTCGGCCAGCGTTGCCAGCGTCGCCTCGCGGCGCAGATCGAAGCCAAGTGCGTCCATCCATCCAAGCAAGCGGCCTTGATGATGCCGGACAGCGGCAAGGCGCCCGACCAGCCGCGGCTGATCCCATCGCAAGTGGGGCCAACCGGAGCGTTCGTGAATGTAGGTTGCCATATTCACCGCATATCCTGCGGCCATTATGATCGCCATTCGCCGCAAAAAAGCAAACTTATTCACCGCACTTATTACGGTGAATTGGCACTCTATTCACCGCATCGGGCGACCATGCGGCGCTCCGTTGCCCTTGCTCCGCCCCGGGCGAAGGGTCATAACCCCGCGCGCGAAATGAGGTTTTCTCCATGTCCGACGCGCCTGCCAAGCATCAGCCCCTGGTCTTTTCCGGTATGCAGCCGACCAATACGCTGCATCTGGGCAATTATCTCGGCGCGCTGAAGAATTGGGTGAAGCTGCAGGACCAGATGCCGTGCATTTATTGCGTCGTCGACATGCACGCCATTACCGCCGTCGCTTATGCCAAGCCCGATGATCTCCGGACCGCGGTGCGCGAAGTGGCAGCGGCTTATATCGCGGCCGGCGTCGATCCCAAGCGCTCGATTCTGTTCCAGCAATCGGCGGTGCCGGCGCATGCCGAGCTGGCGTGGATTTTCAATTGCGTGGCGCGGCTGGGCTGGATGGATCGCATGACCCAGTTCAAGGAAAAGACCGGCAAGCACAAGGAACGCGCCTCGGTCGGGCTCTATACCTATCCGACCCTGATGGCGGCCGACATTCTGGTCTACAAAGCGACCCATGTGCCGGTCGGCGAAGACCAGAAGCAGCACCTGGAGCTCACCCGCGACATCGCCATCAAATTCAACAACGACTACAACGCGCCCGATTTCTTCCGCAGCCCGAAGCGGTGATTACCGGCGCCGCGACGCGCGTCATGAGCCTGCGCGATGGCTCGAAGAAGATGTCGAAATCCGACGACAGCGACATGAGCCGCATCAACCTCACCGACGACGCCGACACGGTGGCGCAGAAAATCCGCAAAGCCCGCACCGATCCCAATCCTCTTCCCGAAGATGAGAAGGGCCTGGAAGGCCGCCCCGAAGCCGAAAACCTGATCAACATCTTTGCCGCCCTGGCGGGCACGCCGCGCGCCGAAGTGATCGCCCGCTTTGCCGGGCAGCAGTTCTCCGGCTTCAAGAACGAGCTCGCCGACCTCGCGGTGGCCCAAATCGCGCCCATCGCCGAGAAGATGCGCCGGCTCCTGGCCGATCCCGCCGAACTGGATCGCATCCTGGCGGGCGGCACCGAGCGGGCGGCGGCCATCGCGGCGCCCATCCTGGCAGAGACCAAGCGGCTCGTTGGCTTCCACGCTTAAGCGTTTCGCGCGACTTTCCGTAGCGCCAACAGCAGCTTAGCACGCCTCCGTTAACCCGTTGTTGCGACTACATATTAGTCGCGACTAAAGATATTGCCATTGCTTATAAATAGAGTAATTGTGGATATCAGAACTGGGCCTCCCCTCGTTGCGACGAAGTCGGAGTTCCGAAGCCGCTTGCCGCTGGGAATGGAGCCCGCCGTATTCGCTTAAGATGACCTTGAGCTCCCTTTTCACGCCGATCGCCATCGACGGTACGCGCCATGCTGCAAAGGATGATCATGGCAACGAAGGATTTGCGTTTTACCAGTGACGGGGCGGTGCGCTTTCTGGCGGCCGCCAGCGCCCGGCGTACGTCGATCGAAAACGACTGGAGCCGCACCCAGCGCGCGCTGCAGACCATCTGGCCGCGGGCCGGCCGCACGGTCCTGACGCTGATCCACGAAGGCGACGACGGGCTCACCGCCGAAGACGCCACCGATCTTCTCACCGTGCTGGCGCTGCTGAAGCCGGACGATCCGGTCGACGTCATCCTCCACACCCATGGCGGCAGCGCTGCCGCCGCCAATCGCATCGCTGCGGCGCTGGTGGCGCGGCCGAACACCGCCGCTTTCGTACCGTTCTATGCCGAATCCGCCGGTACCGAAGTGGCGCTGGCCTGCGCCGAAATCTTCCTCGGCAACGACGCCAATTTGACCCCGATCGACATCCAGATCGAAGGCGCCCCGGCCCGCGATCTGGTCGACCTCGCCCGCAAGGCGGGGCCGCGCGCCAGCGAATCCTTGCGCCTTTCGGCCAAGATCGCCGAGCGGGCGTTGAAGGACGAAGCCAAAACCATCGACAGCCTGATCCACCCGAACCATAAGACAGGTGGTGCCAAAACCGCCAAGTCGCGGGTTTCGCTGGCCCGGCGGCTGACTAGCGGGCGTTCCTATCACGCCGAGTTGATCCGATTTGCGTCCGCCGCGGCGATGGGCATCGCGGTCAAACGCGGCGTACCGGCCGAGCTTTTCCGCTGCATCGGCACAAGGCGGGCCCACCTCCGGCACCTTCGCGAACTGGG
>JAATGK010000505.1 GCA_015654715.1 Alphaproteobacteria bacterium | reverse complement strand
CGGGGAAATAAGCGCGCGACAGGCGTACGCCGCTCATCACATTGGTTTCAAAGAAGCGCAGCCAATCGGCATCGGCGATGTCGGCGAAGGGCTTGCTGTCATAAATGCCGAGATTGTTGACCAGGATGTCGACCGCAGGCACGGCCGCAATCAGCTTGGCGGCGCCCGCGGCGGTGGCGACGTCGGCGGCGACCGCTTCGATGGTGCCGCTCTGGCCAAGGTCCTTGGCGGCGGCTTCCAACTTATCAGGATTGCGGCCGGCGATGACGACGCGAGCGCCCTCGGCGGCCAGCGCACGGGCGATTTCGAGGCCGATGCCGGCGGTCGAGCCGGTGACCAGGGCGGTCTTGTTTTCGATGTGGAGGTTCATGGTCCTCTCCGATGGTGTTGCCGCTCTAAGTTGGGGCTTGCGCCACCGGGTTATTATTCCCTATTTTTGCATAATACTTGATCCTATGAGGACATAATGGCGGCGCTGGTGATGGAGCGGTCAGGCGAAATGGAAGTCTTCGCCCGGGTGGTTCGAGACGGCGGATTCTCGGCTGCCGGTCGTAGCCTTGGCTTGACGCCCTCGGCGGTGTCGAAACTGGTGGCGCGGCTGGAGGCACGTCTCGGCACCCGTCTTCTTACCCGCTCGACCCGGGTGGTGGCGTTGACCGAAGAGGGCGATGCTTATTTTCAGGCGGCTCAGCGCGTGCTCAAGGCGCTTGATGATGCCGAATACGCCACCACCACCGGTGCGGCGCGCGGGCATCTCTCGATCACATCGTCGGTTCCGGTGGGCACGCTGTTCGTGGCGCCCGCGCTCTCCGGCTTTTTGCAGCAGCATCCCGAACTGACGGTCGAACTCGGCTTCACCGACGACATCGTCAATCTCATCACCCAGAAGGCCGACGTCGCCATCCGGGTGGGCGATCTCGCCGATTCCAGCCTGATGGCGCGCAAGCTGGCGGCGAGCCGGCGTGTGGTGGTGGCATCCCCTGCCTATTTGCGGCGGCGCGGAACGCCAAAAACGCCCGATGCGCTGGAGCACCATGACTGCCTGCGCTTCAGCTTCCACCGTCCCGGCCGCGGCTGGCCGTTCGTCCGGGGCGGGCAGGGCTTCGAGCAAGCGATTGCGGGCAGTCTTCTCGTCAACAACGGCGAGACCATGAAGCAGATGGTGCTGGCGGGTGCCGGCATTGCCCGCCTCGGCCGTTTCCACGTCGCGCGGGAAATCGCCCGCGGCGAGCTGGTGGAGCTGCTGGCGGCCTTCAATCCGGGCGATCTCGAGTCGATCAACGCGGTTTATGTCGGCGGCGAACACGTGCCCGCCCGCATCCGCGCTTTCGTCGGTCACATGGCCGCGTGGTTCGCCCAGCACTTCCCCGCCGAAGCCAAACGCAAAGCGAAATAGGGTTTCTGCCCCAACGGATTGTCGAGTCGCGTGTCGGGCTTATGTCGGGTTTCCGACAATCGATGCGACAAAGACCCGGGAAACCGCGGTTTTCGGCTGGCATCAACCTTGCTCGGTATGGCGAGACGGTTTTCACCGGAGGCTGCCACGCACTGGGCCTATTTCGACAACGCGGCGACGACGCGCACCGACCCCGAGGTGGTCCAGGCGATGCTGCCGTTCTTCAGTCAGAGCTTCGGCAATCCGTCGTCGTCCCACGATTTCGGCAAGGCCGCCGCGGCCGCCGTCGCTGCCGCCCGCCGTCAGGTGCAGGCGCTGATCGGGGCGGACATCGACACCGAAATCGTCTTCACCGCCAGCGCCACCGAAGCCAACAACGCCGCCCTGTTGCAAGCGCTACGGCGCGAGGAGCGGAACGAAGTTATCACCACGGCTGTGGAGCATCCGGCGGTGCTGGCGGTGCTGGCCGATCAGGAAAAGCATCACGGCGTGATCGTGCATCGCATCGGCGTCGATACGCATGGCCGCCTCGACATCGCCGCTTTCCGCCGGGCGCTCAGCCGCCGCACCTCGCTGGTGTCGGTGATGGCGGCCAACAACGAGACCGGCACGCTGTTTCCCGTCACCGAGTTGGCGGGTATGGCGCACGAGGTCGGCGCGCTCTTTCACACCGATGCGGTCCAAGCCGCGGGCAAGATCGCGCTCGACGTCAAATCCAGCCGCATCGACATGCTGTCGCTGTCGGGGCACAAATTCCACGGGCCGAAGGGCATCGGCGCG
>JAATGK010000137.1 GCA_015654715.1 Alphaproteobacteria bacterium | reverse complement strand
CGGCGCCGCGGGTGTAGGGCACGACGCAGAAGGTACAGAACTTGTCGCAACCTTCCTGTACGGTGAGAAACGCAGTCGGCGCCCCATGCGCAGGTGGTGCCGGCAACGAGTCGAATTTGTCCTCTGCCGGAAAATAGGTTTCGAGCGCATGGCCGGTGCCCCGACTGACCCGCGCGATCATCTCAGGCAAGCGCTGATAGGATTGCGGCCCGACCACGATGTCGACCGCTGGCTGGCGCGCGATGATCTCGGCGCCTTCGGCCTGGGCGACGCAGCCGGCGACGGCGATGATCAAGCGTCCGCCATCGGCGGCGCGCGCTTGTTTCAGACGCTTCAACTTGCCGAGCTCGGAATAGACCTTCTCCGCCGCCTTCTCGCGAATATGACAGGTGTTGAGGATCACCATGTCGGCATCGTCGGGGGTTTCGGTCGCGGTAAAGCCAAGCGGCGCCAACAAATCCGCCATGCGGGCGGAATCGTAGACGTTCATCTGGCAGCCGTAGGTCTTGATGAAAAGACGCTTCATGGACTGGTTATGTTCGATGGCTTGGAGGAAAACAAGAAACCGTCAAACCGCGACGGTCGCGGCCGGATCGTCGGCAGGCTCGCCCCAGTTGCCCCGAAGAGCCCGAAGCTGGCCTTCGCGGCACAGGTTTTCGGCCAAAACCGCGATCTGTTTGCGGCCGCAGCCGGGGCCGACCTGGAGCGGGGCGTGGAACTCCACCACGACGTCGAGGGGGCCGGTTTTGAACGCCTCCCAGACATGCGGCAACAGATCCATATCGCCATACCAGGCGAAAAAGGGCCGGTTTTCGCGCCCCAAGGGAATGCCATAAAGGCCGACATAGGTAATCGATACCGGCTGCACCGGCACATATTCGGTGTGGCCGTCGCTGCCGACATCGAGTTCCACCGCGCCCATCAGCGCACTCTTGAAGGCGATCACGCGGTTGCCGTCGGTCGACGTTCCTTCGGGAAACAGCACCAGGGCATCGCCCCGGCGCAGGCGCTGGCGGATAGCCGCCGCCGATTCCGCTGCGGCAGTGCGGCGAGACCGATCGATGAAAACCGAGCGCTGCAACTTGGCCATCAGCCCGAACAGCGGCCAGTGAACGACTTCCGCTTTGGCGACGAACGACACCGCGGCGGCCGCCGACATGATGAGGATGTCGAAATAACCGCCGTGATTGGCCACCATCAAGACGCCGCGATCCTGGATCGGTTTGCCGATCACATGCAGGCGGATACCGAACAGGCGGCAGAGGAACTTATGATAGGCGTGGGGATAGCTCTTCTGCAGCTTCCAGCCGAGCCGGATCGATAGCCATTGAATAGGCGCGCTCAAAGTCGTCAGGCCGAAAAACGCAAAGGCCAGGCAAAACGCTCTGAGAGTGGGCATGCTTAACGCGGCTTCTTGGGAACACCGTAAAGCTCTAACCGGTGATCGACCAATTCGAAACCGAGTTCTTCGGCGATGCGGCGCTGTAGACGCTCGATCTCCTCGTTGCGGAACTCGATGACGCTGCCCGATTGCACGTCGATCAAATGATCGTGATGCGACTCGGGGGTCTCTTCGTAGCGCGAACGGCCGTCGCGGAAGTCATGCCGCTCGAGGATGCCCGCGTCCTCGAACAACTTCACAGTTCGATACACAGTCGCAATCGAGATATGCGGATCCAATGCCGAGGCACGCCGATACAACTCCTCGGCGTCCGGATGGTCGGCAGCGTCCGACAGCACGCGCGCAATGACCCGGCGCTGCTCAGTCATCCGCAGCCCCTTGTCAACGCAGAGTTTTTCGATCCGCGTCATAGCGATCCCCTGCTCCCTTAATAGTGCGACTCTATCCGAATTGCAGTGAAAAGCCCACCCGGAGAAGTGGTATCGACGCACGTAAGACTAGGGCATCTTCGCGCATGCCGTGTGGCGCCGCGTAATATCCCTTACGTAATCCAACTTGGCCGAAGCCGACCCGCTTATACAACGCGATCGCAGGGTTATTGGTAGCATTGACCTCGAGAAACATGACAGCAGCGTTCGCTGCAGCGGCCCGTTCTGCCGCGGCCGTGACCAGGGCTGTGGCCACGCCGCGTCGTCGGGTCGCAGGGGTTACACAAAGGGTAAGGACCTCGGATTCCTCTGCGACCGTCCGCACCAGAATGAAGCCGGTGTGGTCTTCGTCGATGAGGGCAAAGCTGCCTGTCGCAGCCATCAACCCGGCGATCGTCGCGGCGTTCCAGACCTCAAGGAAGCATTGCGCGTGCAGGGCTGCGAGTACGGGGGCTTCGCCGATGTCCGCCATCCGCACGCTCATCGCGCACCCACCGCCGCCGCTTTGGGAAGCTTGGCATCAGGGGCGCGCAGATAAAGCGGCCGCGGCGGTGCATCAGTGACGGCGACGCCCGCGGCCAGACGCGCCACCCATACCGCATCGGGGGCGGTGATCGGCAGCACGCGCGCGAACAGGCATACGGATGTCATCAGCGGCGCACCGGTACCGGCCAGAGCCAGCGACGGAAATGCCGACAACAGACGCTGCGCGTCGGCGATCGCCATCACCTGCGCCGCCAAGCCGGCGGTGGTTTCGACGTAAACTTCATTGCGCTTGGCATCGTGCACCGCGGCGGCAACCTCGAGACCCGACTCCGCCAGCGCCTCTGCCGCCATGGCGGCGAGACTGGTGACGCCGGCGAGCGGCAGGCCGAGCGCCACTTTGAGCCCGCGCATGAAAGCGAGACCGACGCGCTGGCCGGTAAAGGAGCCCGGGCCGGTGGCGACGGCAAGTTTGTCGAGATCGGCGAAGGCAAGACCGGCTTCGCGCATCGCTGCGTCGACCATCGGCGCCAGAGCTTCGGCGTGGCCACGCTGCATGACCTCGAAGCGCCGGGCGAGAACCTGTGTGCCTTGAAGAACGGCTGCCGAACAAGCGCCGAAAGTGGTGTCGATGGCGAGCAGGCGCTCAGACAATCGCGCAAGCCTCGTCGAAGGAAAGCCGGGGCGCACGCGGGTACAGCTTCGTCGCGTCGCCATAGCCGATATTGCACAAAAAGTTCGATTTTATCGACGTTCCGGCGAAGAACTCGCCATCGACGCCGGCGTTGTCGAAGCCGGACATCGGACCGCAATCGAGCCCTAGGGCGCGCGCCGCGACGATGAAATAGCCGCCTTGCAGCGCCCCGTTGCGGAATGCCAGCACCTCGTTGGCGGCCGGATCGTTCAGCTGTTCGGCGAGCTTGGGGTTTTGCGGATTGAGGGCGGCCAACGTCTTGGGGAAGCCGACATCGTGGCCCAGGATCGCGGTCGCCGGTGCCGCCATCGTCTTGTCGACGTTGCCGGCAGCCAAATAAGGCTTCAAACGCGCCTTGGCTTCGGGCGACACCACATAGACGAGGCGGAGCGGGCAGGCGTTGATGGCCGTCGGCCCCCAGCGCACCAAATCATAGATCGCCATCAAAAGCGCCGGCGACACCGCCTTGTCCTGCCACGCACGATGGGTGCGCGCGGCACGGAAAATCATATCTAGAGCTTCGTCGTTGATCGCCACAGCCAGCCTCGCATCAGAAATCGAAGCGGGAGCTTAAACCGCTTCGACCGCGCTGACTTCGGGAATGTAGTGCTTGAGCAGGTTCTCGATGCCGTTCTTCAGCGTCATGGTCGACGACGGGCAACCGGCGCAGGAGCCACGCATGTGCAGGAACACGACGCCACTCGCGACATCGAAGCCGTGATAGATGATGTCGCCGCCATCCTGAGCCACGGCCGGACGTACGCGGGTCTCGATCAAATCGCGGATTTGCGCCACCACTTCGGTGTCTTCTTCCCCAGCGGGTTCAGAGTCTTCGGCAGCGGCGTCGAGCAATGGCAGTTCGCGGGTGAAATGCTCCATGATCACGGCAAGAATGCCGGGCTTCAGATGCTTCCAGTCGCCCTCGGTCTTGGTCACCGAGATGAAATCGGCGCCGAAGAATACTCGGCCAATTTGTGGGATTTCGAACAAGGTGCGCGCTAAGGGCGAACGCCCAGCGGCCTCGGCACTGTCGAAATCAGCGACCCGGCCTTCACCCATGACTTCACGGCCAGGCAAAAATTTGAGGGTCGCCGGGTTCGGCGTCGACTCGGTTTGAATAAACATAGAATGCTTCCAACTCGCTTGTGGCGGACAATTGTTAAATGGACCCTCGGACGCGCTCTTGCAAGAGGCTCAAAAGTCCGAGGCAATTCCCTTTTTTTCCCAATCGCCATAACGGGTTGGTTCGAGGCCGCCACGACCGCCCGCTTCTTTTGGCAGCGGCGCGCGCGCGTCGGCGGCCTGGCGGCGCTCCGCGGCTTCGGCCAGCGCCCGCTGGGCGGCGGCGGCGATCCGGGCTTTGATAACGGCTTGCGAGGTTTTTGCCATGGTCTTTCCGTCACTTGACTGGCGGGCAGGACACCATACATCACAGCAAGGACGTTCCTGGAAGGATTTTCGTGAACACGCTGCGCACCGGTATCCTGATGGCCGCCCTGACCGGGCTGTTTGTGGCGATCGGTTTTCTGATCGGCGGGCCGACCGGGATGATGATGGCCTTCCTGTTTGCGGTGGCCACCAACGCCTTTGCTTACTGGAACTCGGACAAGGTCGTGTTGCGCATGTACAATGCGCAGGAGGTCGACGAGCGCAGCGCGCCACGCCTCTATGGCATCGTCCGTGATCTCAGCCGTGCCGCCGGATTACCGATGCCGCGCGTCTGCATCGTCGAAAACGATCAGCCCAACGCCTTTGCCACCGGCCGCGATCCCCAGCACGCCGCCGTGTGTGCCACGACCGGGCTGCTGAACCGGGTCAATGACGAGGAACTGGCCGGTGTCTTGGCGCACGAACTCGGCCACGTCCGCAATCGCGATACCTTGACCATGACCATTACCGCGACGATCGCCGGCGCAATCTCGATGCTGGCGAATTTTGCATTGTTCTTCGGCGGCGGCGGCTTTGACGGCAACGGGCGGCGCAATGGCGGCAACATCGTCGCAGTGCTGCTGATCTCGATCCTGGCGCCGATTGCCGCCATGCTGGTGCAAGCCACCATCAGCCGCACCCGCGAATTCGAAGCCGACAAGGCGGGCGCCGAAATTTCGCACCATCCGTTGTGGCTGGCTTCGGCGCTGTCGCGGATCGAAAGCGCGGCGCAATTGACCCAGAATCCGGAAGCCGATGCCCATCCGGCGACGGCGCATATGTTCATCATCAATCCACTCTCAGGCGGCGGCATTGCGGGATTGTTTGCCAGTCACCCGCCGACGGCCGAACGCATCGCGCGGCTGCGCGCCATGGCGGGCGGCGCGGTGATCAGTGGCCCGGCACCCGGCGGCGTGTTCGAAGTGCCGCGTAAAGGTCCGTGGGGTTGAGCGCGGACGCCGGCCTGGCAGCGCGGCAAGCGGCCCTGCAAATTCTTTCCGACGTTCTTAGGCGGCGCAAACCGCTTGATGCGGCGCTGGAAGCCAGCCATGCGCTTGATCCGCGTGACGCCGGATTTGCCCGCGCCATCGCGGCCGAGACGTTACGGCGGCTGGGGCAATTGGAAGATCTGATCCGCCATTTCGTGCCCAAACCGCCGGCGCGCAACCGGGCCGGGCCGGTGCCGGAAATTCTGCTCGCCGGTGCCTGCGAACTGGTTTTTCTCGAGGTGCCGCCGCATGCCGCGGTGGATGGCGCCAACCGCTTGGCGCAGGCCGATTCCAAGGCCGTGCATTTCAAGCCGCTGATCAACGCGGTGCTGCGGCGCATTTCGCGCGAAGGCAAAGCGGTTGTGGATGCCCAGGATGCGGTGGCCCTTAATGTGCCCGACTGGCTGTTTGCGCGCTGGATCGACACCTATGGCGAGGACACTGCACGGGCGATCGCTGCGGCCCATCAAGGCGTGCCGCCGCTCGATATCGTGACCAAGGGCGCAACCAGCGTTGCAGGTGCCGAGCCGCTGTTCGGGCCGGTCTGGCGTCTGAAAGACCCGGTACGCGTCGATACCATGCCTGGTTACGACGACGGCGATTGGTGGGTGCAAGATGCCGCTGCGACGCTGCCGCCGCTGCTGCTCGGCGATGTCAAAGGCGCTCGCGTCATCGATCTTTGCGCCGCGCCGGGCGGTAAGACGGCGCAACTGGCCGCGGCCGGAGCCGACGTGATGGCGGTCGAACGCGAGGCCACCCGCATGGACCAGCTCAAAGCCAATCTGGCGCGGCTGAAACTGACCGCCGATTATGTGGTCGACGATGCGCTGGTGTGGCGGCCGCCGGCGCCAGCGCCGTTTGTTTTGCTCGATGCGCCGTGCAGCGCCACCGGCACCATCCGGCGCCATCCCGAACTGCCGTGGATCAAAAACGCCAGCGACGTGACGCTGTGCGCGCAAGCGGCGGGCGATCTTATCGATGCAGCCGCCGAGATGACGGCGCCAAGCGGCGTGTTGGTGTTTGCCACCTGCTCTCTGGAACGCGAAGAGGGACCCGAGCAGATCGCAGCGTTTCTGGCGCGCCATGCCGATTTCGAGCGCGTGCCGGTGACGGCGGCTGATGTTTTCGGACACAGCGAATTCATCGATGCGGCCGGCGATTTGCGCACTCTGCCCTGCCACCTCAAAGAAAAAGGCGGTCTGGATGGGTTCTATACCGCGCGGCTCAAGAGAGTTTCATAAGCGCGATTACAGGCGCCCCAGCGCATAGGCGATGGTCAGATAAATCTTGCCGGTGTCCGACGACAGGATGGTCGGGGCCAGCAGACCACCGCCGTCGCCTTGGCGGGCGCGGGTGTGCAGCGCCTCGAATTCCTCCATGAAGACATTGGCGCTATCGCGGAAGTGGGCATTATCGCGAAAAAGCGTGGTGATGCGATGCACCGTGTCTTCGTCGAGGGTGGTGGCGAGCTTGCGCGCAAACACGGCGCGGTCGCCGGCGAGATAGCGGCGCCATTCGTCGTCCTGCGGCTGGACGTCGGCCGAAATGGCACTCAGATCGATCGCCATATCGTTCAGCGCCGCCTGCAAGGCGCCGAGCGCCGCGGCCGCGGCGGGGCGGAGGTCCTTGTGCGATTCCTTGTCTTCCACGGCGGCGAGCAGCGTCGACATCTGCCACTTGCCTTTGGGCTCCTCGAGCTTCTTGGGGCTGCGCGAGGTCAGTTTGCGGGCGAGCCCGCGCAGGCCTTCGTGATCGGAGGCGCCGGCCGGTTCGTCGCGATGGGTTTCGGAAGGGGTGCCGCGCGAGGCGGTGCGGGCATGGATGGTGGACAGCGTGCGGGCCGACAGGTCGAGGATTTCCTCGGTTTCGGAGCGAACCATCTGGCGCACGCGCTGGGCTTCCTGCTGGGCGACCTTCGGCAGGTCGAGCAAATGCTTTTCGACTTCCGCCACGGCCCCGGCGAGGGCGGTACGGATGCCGTTGGCTTCGATGGAAAGCTCGGCAGCGGTGCGCAGCAAGCGCTCGCATTCGGCCATCGCTTCGCCCACCAGCGCCTTGGCATCGGCCTTGGCTTGCCCGGCGGTCTCGCCGATCAGCGTCTGGGCGCCGATACCGGCTTCCTGCAGCGCCCCGATCAGATGAGCGATAGTGTTGTTGGCGCCATCGCCGATTTCCTTCAGCCGGTCGGCTTCCTTGGTGAAGCTGTTCGCCAGTTGGGCCGTGCGCATCGAGGCCCCGGCCATCAAGAGTTCGAGATTGTGCTCGGCATCGCCGGTCAGGTTTTCGAACTTCTTGGTTTCGCTGGTGAAGGCGGTGAGCGACTGTTCGAAGGTGGTGCGCTGGGCGGTGAGGGCCTGTTCGAAGGCGGTCGAGTCTTCCTTCAGGCGCTGCATCAGGTCATTCATCGCGGTGCGGTGACGTTCCTGGCGGCCGAGCACGAATTCGGCCCGCGCCATGGCGGAATCGGCGACCGATTCGATCCGCTTGGCCTGTTTGTCGAGTTCGACCGCGGCGGCGTGCGGCGCTTCGGCGGCGGCCCCGGCGGCGGCACGGAAGCTGGCGGCCTGGGTGTCGAGGGTCAATCCGGCGGCTTTGAGGCCGGTTTCCGCCGCCTCGATCATCGATTTGAGCTGGGCGCTGCGCCCAGCCACGGTCTCACCAGCGCGCGTGGCGGCATCGGTCAACGAAGTGGCAACGCCTTCGATGCGCTCGCGCTCCTGGGTCAGACGGGAGGCCAGTGCCTCGCCGCGAACGTCGACCCGGGCCCCGGCTTCATCAAGGGCGGCGATCTGGTTCTCCAACACGCTTTCGAGAGCCCTGAGCCGCGTGAAGGCGCCGTCGAGACCGGCATTCAGCGCATCCAATTCGCGCCGGACCGCCCGGCCGAGGCGCGCGGCGGTGCCCGAAGCGGTTTCATCGGCCGAAAACAGCCGGTCGGTGGCATCCGCCAGAAGCTCGGCGTTGATCGACATCTGATAGCCGCGGGTTAGCATCCAGGCGATGGTGATGAACAGGCACGGCGGCACCAAGGTCACCGCCAGGGTGATGGCAAACTCACGGATGCTGAAGCTGGTCGACCAGACATCCTGGTACATGCCCCAGAAAAACGCCGCGGCTGTGCCCGCCCAGAAGATCGCCAGAAAACCTGCCGCAATCTGGCCTATCATCGAGCTCATGTCGGTTTTGGGCTTGGCCCGGACGAACGCGGCATCCTCCGGAATCTCGGAAGACTGGATAGAAGGCTGAATAAGGGTCGGCGGAGTAATGGACGGCGTCGCCATGGAACTTCCTCATGGGCCGGGGAGCTGGGTCAAGTTTAACCATGCCGGTGATGACAGCGCGAGGGATGATTCGGATCATCCTCAGGATAATATGTGCGAGAAAACAGTAGCGGGGGTTTGATGATAAATTTGATTGCGGCGGCAGCGCTGTTCCTCGGGATCCATCTGTTGGTGTCCGGTACGAAACTGAGGGACCTGATCACCGCCCGAATCGGTGAAAAGCTTTATGTCCCGCTGTTTGCACTGGCCTCGCTCGGCGTCCTCATCTGGCTTTGCATCGCCACCAATGCGGCCAGCGCCAGCCCGGCGAACACTGTTCTGTTCGTGCCCCCGGCATGGCTGCAGAGTCTGGGGCTGGTGGTGATCGCGGCGGCCTTTGCCCTGGTGGTTCCGGGCGTATTGCGCGGCAATCCAACCTCCGCCGGCCAGGACAAGGCCCGCGTCGACGGCGTGTTGCGCGTTACCCGTCACCCCTTCCTGATGGGTGTGACCTTGTGGGCGGGCTTTCATCTGATTGCCAAGGGAACGCTGGCGGCGACGCTCTTCTTCGCCACCTTCCTGGTGCTCGCCATCTTCGGCACCCGCGCCATCGACGGCAAAGCCGCGCGGAGGCACCCCGCCCGCTGGCAGGAGATCGCAGCTCAAACCTCGGTTATCCCGTTCGTCGCCATCGCCGAAAAGCGCAACCGCTTCGTGGCGCCGGAGGTCTTCGACTGGCGGTTTTCGGTCGCTGTGGTGGCGTTCGGGGCGTTCCTTTATTTCCACAGCGCTCTCTTCCGCGCGGCGCCGTTTCCGGCGGAATGGTGGGCCGTTTTAACCGGCCATTGACCTAAAGCCAGCATGCTGGGGCCCGTTCGCCAAAGGGTCCCGCGCCATGAAGCCTGCCGTCGATATTGCCCATTTGTCCCGCTATACTGGCGGCGATGAGGCGCTGAATGCCGAAGTGCTGCAGCTTTTCGACACCCAAATCAGCGAAATGGTCGGGCGGTTGCACGCCATCCTCGACGCCCAGGACGCCAAAAGCTGGAAGGAAATCACCCATACGCTGAAGGGCGCGGCGCGCGGAATCGGCGCCTTTGAGTTCGGCGATGCGGCAGCGGCGGCCGAGCCGATCGATCCGGTGCGCGATCGCGGCAACGCCTCACTCGCCATTCGCACGCTATCGACCAGCTCCGCAGAGGTGCAGAGCTTCATCCATAGCTATCTCAAGCGCTGAAACCGTTTTCGTCGGACAACCGGCTGCGCTTTTCGAATGTCTCCAGCTCCAATGCGATCGAAGCTTCCATCAGTTCGCGCCAGACGGCACGGGCGATGTCGGCGTTGAGGCCGGCTGGTTTGGCCGCCGCCGTGACCTTGGCGAGGACGTCGGCGATGCGGGCTTCGTCGCGGATTTCGTGCCGGTGGGCTTTGATTTCCGCCGCCCGTT
Organism: Alphaproteobacteria bacterium; assembly: GCA_015654715.1. Classification (GTDB taxonomy): domain Bacteria; phylum Pseudomonadota; class Alphaproteobacteria; order Micropepsales; family Micropepsaceae; genus Rhizomicrobium. Next base: position 2,784 of record JAATGK010000137.1, on the reverse strand, counting down.
CGATATAGCGCTGACGCAGCGCAAGCAGCGTCACCAGCTTGCGATCTAAAGAATCGATCCCGGCGCGCAGCTCGGCCATGTTAAGACATTGTTCTGCCGGCTTAGTCTTCTGATCCTGGACATCCATGCGGGTCAAAATCCTGGGTGGCGCGGCCTTCTATATACGGCAAACCGGCCGCTGGTGAGTTATTGCAAATTGGACTTTTTATAATTATAAGGCGCGTGACGTAAAGGAAATATCCGGGGAACCCTGTAAAATCAAATGTCTGAACCCATCCAAACCGATGTCGTGATCATTGGCGCCGGCCCCGCTGGCCTGTTCGCCGTGTTTGAACTGGGTCTGTTGGACCTCAAGGCGCATCTCATCGACATCCTGGATCGCCCAGGCGGCCAGTGCACCGAGCTTTATCCGGAAAAGCCGATCTACGACATTCCGGGCCTGCCGGTGGTCACCGGCCAGGAGCTGGTCGACCGCCTGATGGAGCAGATCAAGCCGTTCGCGCCCACTTTCCATTTCGGCGAACAAGCCGCCGGGCTCACCAAGCTGCCCGACGGGCGCTGGAAGTTGACCACCGACAGCGGCAAAGAGCTGATCGCACCGGTGATCGTGGTCGCGGCAGGCGCCGGCTCCTTCGTGCCCAAGCGGCCCCCCATCCCCGGCATCGAGGCCTATGAAGGCACCTCGGTCCACTACGCCGTGCGCAAGATGGACTCCTTTGCCGGCAAGAACGTCCTGATTGCCGGCGGCGGCGACAGCGCCCTCGACTGGACGCTGAATCTGGCGCCGATCGCCAAAAGCCTCACCCTCATCCATCACCGTGACGGCTTCCGCGCCCAAGCGCACAGCGTCAATCAGATGCGCGAGCTGGTGGCGGCCGGAAAGGTCAATTTCCACGTCGCGAGCGTCAAAGCGCTGCACGGCCAGAACGGCCAGCTCGCCGCCGCAACGCTCGCCGGTCACGACAAGAAGGAATGGCAGATCGATGCCGACGCCTTCCTGCCGTTCTTCGGGCTGACCATCAAACTCGGCCCCATTGCCGAATTCGGCATCGGCCTGCACGAGAACCTGATCCCGGTCGATACCGCCAAATTCGAGAGCGAGCAGCCGGGCATTTTCGGCATCGGCGACATCATCACTTATCCCGGCAAGCTCAAGTTGATTTTATCAAGCTTCCATGAAGCGGCCTTGATGGCGCAGGCCGCCTTCCATATCTGTCGTCCGAACGAGAAGCTGCGCTTCCAGTACACGACCTCATCGTCGAACCTGCAGAAGAAGCTGGGCGTGAGCTGAGGAATTAGACGTCATGAAAATCTACGCGACGGACCGCGACGGCAAGGAAATCGAGATCGAAGGCCGCGAAGGCTGGACGATCATGGAAATGCTGCGCGACGCCGGCTTGCCGGTGGCGGCCGAATGCGGCGGGGCGTGCGCCTGCGCCACCTGTCAGGTCTATGTCGAAGACGGCTGGTACGAGAAATTGACCCCGCCGGCCGATATGGAAGTCGACATGCTCGATATGGCGCTGGCGGTGGAGCCCAATTCGCGGCTGTCCTGCCAGCTCGTCTGCTCGGAAGAACTCGACGGCATTAAGGTCACCCTGGCGCCAGAATAAGCGGGTTTTCGATGGTCGGAAGTCGAACGGCCCGTTCGGACATCTGCCGGGTAAGCGACATAATGACACGATATAATATTATCGTTTTGCGATAATAAATCGCCGTGTTATGTTGAATTCCTATCAATGATAGGAGGCCACGTCCTGGCGATATCTTCGAAACTCCGTAGCACCAGCGCCGTCATGGCGTGGCTGTCCCTGTTCGGCGCGGCGTTCCTGGCCGTGTTCGTGCCTGTGGCGTTCCTGGCACCGACGGAACTTGTGCACGATGGCGGACTGATCCTGAAGATCGAGGCAGCACTGCCCAACGGCATGGCGGTCACGACCGCGATACCGCTTCTCTGGCGGGCCATGGCGCTGGCGGTGTCGGCCGTTCCGACCGCCCTGATGATCGGCGTGCTGATCGAGCTCTGGCGTCTGTTCAAAGGTTTTGCCGGTGGCAGCGTCTTCGACGGCGGGGTGCTGAGCCATTTTCGCCGGGCCGCGACCTTGCTGTTTTGGAGTGTGCTCGCCGGCATTCCGGCGCAAGCGGCGATTTTTTATGCCATGGGCCAGGCGAAGGGCCAGTTCTGGCTCGGTTATATGTGGACCGGCTTCGAACCGGTCTATCTGTTCGCCGCGGGCGTGCTGCTGGTGATCACCCGAGTCATGGTCGAGGCCCAGCGCCTCGCTGAAGAAAACGCGAAGTTCGTGTGATGGCCATCATTGTCGCCCTCGACGTCATGCTCGCCAAGCGCAAGATGCGCTCCAAGGTGCTGGCCGAAACCATCGGCATCACCGAAGCCAACCTGTCGCTGCTCAAGTCCGGCAAGGTCAAAGGCGTGCGCTTCGAGACCCTGAACGCCATCTGCGACACCCTCGACTGCCAGCCCGGCGATCTGCTGGAGTTCAAGAAGGACGTTGCCGGTTAGGGGCTTTGCGGCGGTCCGGTTTTGCCGCACTATCAACGGTGCGGAGGCCTGACCATGATTGAAAAACTGCAAATTATCGAGATTGGTGGCACGCTGGGAGTCATTTTTCCGCAGGATGTGCTCGACCTGCTGAATGCGGGTTTGGGCGACGAATTGGACGTGGCCGTCGAGACCGAGAGCGTCTTCATCAAACGCCGAGCGCAGGAAGCGACCAAAACCAAATCCTGAATTATTGCCCCGCCGAAACGCCGATGTCCTTT
>JAATGK010000235.1 GCA_015654715.1 Alphaproteobacteria bacterium | reverse complement strand
GGAACCCGAGGAAAACTGCGTAACCGTCGAAACGAGAGGGGCTCGTGCGTTCGAGGAGGTGGCGCCTGGAAAGTCAAGGCGGGTGGCAAAGTCCTGATCGACGCCGGGCGCGATGCCAAATCGGCTGAGCTGATGGAAGTGGCAATTCGCCATTATAAGCTCGACCGGCGCTGCACCGTTGGCGGACCTTACAAAGCTTATTGGCGCGCTGCGAGCGGCTTTGTGTCCGAACGCCTGGGCGGGGCCTATTGCGTCGCGTTCAATCCAACCACGGCCCATGTACTGCAAACGAAAAATTCTTGGGCGATCATCGATGCGGCGACCACGGTGCTGGATGTCGGTCCGCTGAAAGACAAAGCCGATGCGACGCTAGGGCTGATCCGCGCCCATCGTTTGACGGCCGTATGCTCCATCCGCATGCCAGATCCGCTTATGAGCTTCTGGGTGGCGGAGCCGACGCGATAGTTCCTGTATGGCAGCCGTCTATGCCACCGCGATCGGCACCACTTTTCCCGAAAGCGTTCTGGTCGAAGCGCCTTCATAACAAAATCGGTCACGCCCGCAGCGTTCCACCCGTCGCTTTTGCGACCGCCATAACGATCTTCTGGCCGACCGCTTCGATCTCGGTATCGGTCAAAGTCTTGTCCTTGGGCTGCAAGCGCACCGTGATGGCAAGCGACTTCTTGCCGTCGGGGACGCCTTTGCCTTCGTAGACGTCGAAGATCGCCACCGTTTCGATCAGGGCGCGTTCGGCGGCCTTGGCCGCTTTGACGACTTCGTCGGCGGACACGCTGGCGTTCACGACAAAAGCGAAGTCGCGTTCCACCGCCTGATAGGGCGAGGGCGAGAAGCTGGTCTTCTTGGTTTTCGAGTCCGGAATGGCATCGAGGATCAGCTCGAACGCCGCAACCGGACCGGTGAGATCGAACGCGGCGACGACGGAGGGGTGCAGCTCGCCGAACACCGCCAGCACTTTCGGTCCCAGCGCCAAGGTGCCGGAGCGGCCGGGGTGATACCAAGCGGGCGCCTTCGCTTTGATCGGTGCCGTCATCGGCGAACCCATCGCCGTTTCCAGCGCCGTCAGGACGTCCGCTTTCACATCGAAGGCATCGGCGGGATGGGCCGCTTTGGTCCAACTGCGGACGCCGGCCCCGACGCGAATCCCGGCGGCAAAGGTTTGCTGGCCGCCCGGCAGGCCGGACTGGAACGCGGCGCCGATCTCGAACAGTTGCAGGTCGGTGAAACCGCGGGCTTGATTGCGGGCGGCGGCCGCGAGCAACGACGGCAGTGGCGATGGCCTGAGCGCATCCATTTCGGCGGCGATCGGATTTTCGAGTTGCCGCGCGTCGTCGCCACCGCCGAACAACGCGGCGTGGGCCCGCGGGATGAAGGAATACGTCACCGCTTCGTTGAAACCGCGCGCCGCCAACGCCCGGCGAACCAACCGGCGGCGTTTCTGCGATGACGTGAGCACCGGCCGCGCAATCGCGTTCGGCCGCGTCATCGGCGCCGAAGGAACATGTTCGAGGCCATAAATGCGCACCACTTCTTCGACCAGATCGGCGGCGCCATCGATGTCGCTGCGCCACGAGGGCGGACTGACCTTCAACGCCGTGCCGTTTTCAGCCACGCTAAAACCGAGATGGGTGAGGATTTCGACGATCCGCTCTTTCTCGATTTTCAATCCGCCGATGCGTTCGACGGTACCGGGTGCGAACGCGATCTCGCGCTTCCAAGCCGGAACCTCGCCCGCCACCACGATGTCGGACGGCTCGCCGCCGCACCATTCCAAAATCAGCTTGGTCGCCAGTTCCAAACCGGGCACGACGAATTCGGGATCGACGCCGCGCTCGAAACGATAGCGCGCATCCGACATGAGTTGCAGCTTGCGCCCCGTTGCGGCGACGCTGACTGGCTCGAACCAGGCCGATTCCACAAACACTGTGGTGGTGGTTTCGCTCGAGCCGGTGTCTTCGCCGCCCATCACGCCGCCAATCGATTGTGCCGCCGTGTCGTCGGCAATGACGCACATCTCGGAATCCAGCGTGTAGGTCTTGCCGTCGAGGGCGAGCAGTTTCTCGCCGTCATGTGCGAGCCGGGCCTGGACGTTGCCGCTGAGCTTGTCGGCATCGAAGACGTGCAGCGGGCGGCCGCGGTCGTGGCTGATCAGATTGGTGACGTCCACCAGCGCATTGATCGGCCGCAGCCCGATCGCCTTCAACCGGTCCTGTACCCAGACGGGCGAGGGGCCGTTTTTGACCCCTTTGATGACGCGTCCTGCAAAAAACGGGCAGGCGGGTTTGCCAGCGAAATTCAGCGTGATGGTTTTCGGTGACGGGAATTTTCCTGCCACCGGTTCGACCTTCGGCGTTTTCAATTTGCCGAGACCGGCCGCCGCCAGATCGCGCGCCACGCCCCAGACGCTGGTGCAATCGCCGCGGTTGGGGGTGAACGAAATATCGATCACCGGATCGGTGAGGCCGAGTGCGGTTGCAGCCGGGGCGCCAACCACCGCATCGTCCGGCAACTCAATGATGCCGTCGTGATCGTCGGAGATCAGCAGTTCGCGGCCGGAACACATCATGCCGCGGGATTCGACACCGCGAATGGTACCGATTTTCAGAGTTTCGCCGGAGACCGGAATCACCGTGCCGGGTCGCGCAAACACTACTTTGATACCGGCGCGCGCGTTGGGAGCGCCGCAGACGACTTGCACCGGTTCCTTGCCGCCGACATCGACCGAGCACAGATGCAAGCGGTCGGCATTGGGATGCTTGTCGGCCGAGATGACGTAAGCGACGACGAAGTCTTTGACCCGCGCCCCGGCGTCTTCCACGGTTTCGACTTCAAGGCCGATGGCGGTCAGCTTGTCGGCGATGGTTTGCACATCGGCGTCGGTCTCAAGATGGTCTTTCAACCACGACAGGGGGAATTTCATCGCGACAGCCCTCCATCAAGGGTCGGTATATCGAGCGCGGCAAAGCCATAAGCCTTCAGCCAGCGCAAATCGGATTCGAAGAACGAACGAATGTCGGGGATGCCATATTTCAGCATGGCGAGGCGATCGATGCCGCCGCCGAAAGCAAAGCCCTGATATTTGCCGCTATCGATGCCGCAATTCTCCAGCACGCGCGGATTGACCATGCCGGAGCCGGCGACTTCCAGCCAATCATTGCCGGTGCCGAATTTGATCTGGCCGCCGGAACGGTCGCAGCGGATATCCCATTCCAGGCTCGGTTCGGTGAAGGGAAAATAACTGGGGCGGGCGCGCAGCTCGACATGAGTCACTTCGAAGAACGCTTTATAAAATTCCTCCAGCACCCATTTGAGATGACCCAAATGCGTGACTTCGTCCACCACCAAGCCTTCGTATTGATGAAACATCGGCGAATGCGTGGCGTCGCTGTCGACGCGATAGGTGCGGCCCGGCGAGATGATGCGGATCGGTGGTTTCTGGTTCAGCATGGTGCGCACCTGCACCGGCGAAGTATGGGTGCGCAAAACGTGCTGGCTGCCGTCGGCCTGTTTCGCCACATAAAAGGTATCGTGCATCTGGCGCGCCGGATGATCAGGCGGGATGTTGAGTTTGGTGAAGTTGTAGTCGTCGAATTCGACGTCAGGGCCTTCGGCGACGGCAAAGCCGAGATCGGCGAAGATTGCCACCACTTCGTCGAACACCTGGCTGACCGGATGGACCGTGCCTGCCGCTTCGGGGCGCACCGGCAGCGTGATGTCGACACGTTCGGAGGCGAGGCGCGCATTCAACGCGGCGGCTTCCAGTTCCAGCTTCTTGGCGGCGATAGCCTTCTGGACGCGATCGCGCAGGCCGTTAAAGGCGGGCCCGTTGACCTTTTTCTCGTCCGGGCTCATGCCGCCCAGCGACTTCAATAGATCCGAAATCGCTCCCTTCTTGCCGAGCGCGGAAACGCGTACCGTTTCCAAGCCCGCTTCATCGGCGGCGCTCGCGATAGTGTCCAGAATTTGCCGTTCGAGGGCTGAGATGTCGGTCATAGCTGATCCCTTCGAATCCGTTTGATCACGCGGCCAAGGCGTTGCCAAGGACGCTTTTCGCGAGAGTCTTTGATGTTCGCGCTTCCTGTCCGAAAACCGGGTTCCACTTTTCAGGGAAGCGCTAAAAACAAAAACCCGGCAAAGCGGTTTTTCGCCGTGCCGGGTTCTTGGTTCTTGAACAGTTTGAAGTCGCGCGGCCGAACGGAAAACCGTTTCACACTTTTCCTGGCCGTCGCTCCAAAAGATTAGGCTTTCGCCTGGTCCACCAGAGCCTTGAACGCGGTGGGCTCGGACACGGCGAGTTCGGCCAAGACCTTGCGGTCGACGGCGATCTCGGCCTTGGCGAGCATGGCGATAAACTGCGAATAGGTCAGGCCGTACTCACGGACCGCGGCGTTGATGCGCTGGATCCAAAGGGCGCGGAAATTCCGCTTCCTCAGCTTGCGGCCGATGTAATTGTGCTGCAGCGAACGATCAACGGCGGCGTTGGCGACCGTGATGGTGTTCTTGCGGCGTCCACGGAAGCCTTTGGCGGCCTTAAAGACGCGCGCGCGGCGGGCATGCGAGGGAACGGAACGAGGAGCTCTAGACATGGATCAGACTCCCCCGCCGTACGGCATCCAACGCTTGACGCGCCGGTTATCAGACGACGACAGCACCGCTGTGCCGCGCAGTGTGCGGGTGCGCTCAGGTGTGTTCGAGATCAAGCGGTGGCGTTTGCCGGCCTGGCCGGTCTTGACCTTGCCTTTGGCCGTGATTTTAAAGCGCTTCTTAGCGCCGGATTTGGTCTTCATTTTGGGCATTTCGGTCTCCTGGGGACGCGAAGTCCCGGTTGCCTTTACGAGCCGCCACGGCATGCCCTTTTCGCCGGGCCGCTCTAAAGAGCGGGCGTCTTATCCGAATCAGACCGTTAAAAGCAAGGCGAACCGTGAAAATCGGCGCCCCGGCGAGGCCGTGATGCCAAAGAGCCGCGAACCATTGCCCTATAAGCGGCTGGAGAGGGGCTTGGCATGAGTCGCACGGCTTTGCGGAAGTGCTTGCCCCAATTGAGTTTTTGGTTGTTTTCGAGGCCAGTTGCCCGGTCGGGCCGATCTGGCGGTCGTTCCGGCCAAAATCGCTTGCCGCACGCCGACACAGCTTGCACTTTTGGAAGACGTGAATCCGGATTGGGATAGGTCCATGTTCAAGGAATTCCGCCAGTTTGCTCTTCGCGGCAATGTGGTCGACCTCGCCGTCGGCGTCATCGTCGGCGCCGCGTTCACCAGCATCGTCAATTCGCTGGTCAAGGACATCATCACCCCGCCGCTTGGCCTCGTCACGGGTGGTTTGGATTTCACCAATATTTTCATCGTGTTAAAGGGCAATCATTACGCCACTTTGGCGGACTCCGCCAAGGCCGGGGCAGTGACCCTCAATGTCGGCATCTTCCTCAACGCGCTGATCAGCTTTCTGATCGTCGCCTTCGTGCTGTTCCTGGTCGTGCGCTCGGTTAACCGCTTGTTCGCCAAGGCGGATGCTCCAGCCGCCCCAGCCGCGCCGCCGGAAGACATTGTGCTGCTGCGCGAAATTCGCGATCTGTTGCAACAGAAAGCCTGATCGCCGCCGTTTTACCCCAATACGGGGGCGCGCTTGATTCACGCATCGCCCCCGCGTAGGCACATATACCTTATCAAGGTCGCTTCGTGACGCCGTCTTCCCATCGGATTGATGCCGGTCTTTGGGCCATTCTTGCTGCCGCGGTGGTGTTCGCTGCGGTGCTAGTGGCGCCGCGCGTGCTCGACGGCGGTGACCTCTACTGGCACATCGCCGCCGGCCGCTGGATGATCGAGAACCAGCAGGTCCTGCGCATTGACCCCTTCTCCTTCACCTTCCAAGGCCAACCTTGGGAAACCCGGGATTGGCTGGCCGAACTTCTGCTTGCGGCGGCCTATGTCGGCGCCGGTTGGGGCGGGGTTTTGGCGCTCGCGGCGGCGGCTGGGGCCGGTGGCGCAGGTCTGTTGGCATTTCAGCTGGCGCGCGGACGGCGGGACGTTTTCACCGCGATCTGGCTGATGCTGGCCGTCATTATCGCTGCGGACGCGGTCAAGGCGCTGCCATACCTGCTGGCGCTGCCATGCCTGGTCGCCTGGACCGGCGGGCTGCTGCGGACCGACGAAAAAGGACCGTCGCTGAAGCTGTTGCCGGTGATGCTGGTGTGGGCCAACCTTTCCAGCAGCTTCGTGATCGGGCTGGCGCTTACCGCCGTGCTGGCCGTCGAAGCGATTATCGCCGCCAAAGACAACCGGCTCGCGGTCGCGCGGTCCTGGGCGGTGTTTTTGGGCTGTGCGCTGGTGTTCGGTCTTATCACCCCGACCGGCGCGCCAGGACTGGTGCATGCCATCCGGGCGCTCACCGTCGCCGGACCGGTTGGCAGCCTGCTGCCGCTGCTGGTCGCTTTGCCGGCCGCTTCGGTGCTGTTGCCGCGGCGGTCGCTGTGGCTGCGTTTCGTGTTTCTGGCCGGTCTCTTCGCCCTTGCCTTGACCAGCGCCATGGGACGCTTGTTCTTCGCCGCCGCCGCGCCACTCTTTGGCGCCGGGCCGCAACAAGCCGAAGAGTTAAAGCTGCAAGGACGGCCACTGACGGCGCTGATTTTTCTGGCGGTCATCGCCGCAGCGATACGCATTGTCCTACCGGTCGAACGTCTCGACGATGCCGCGACGCCGCAAACGGCGCTTATGCAAGTGCCGGCGGCGATCAAACGCCAGCCGGTGTTCAATGACGCCGCCTTCGGCGGATTTCTCATCTTCCGCGACGTGCGGCCCTTCCTCGACAGCCGTCCGCTCTATTTTGAAAGCTTCCGCAACCGCTATGCGGCGGTCAAGGCGCCCGGCTTGCTGGCGAACACGTTGACGCGCTACCACATCCGCTGGACCATTCTGGCGCCGGGCAATCCGGCCGTGAAACTGATGGACGGCATGACCGGCTGGCATCGTCTGTATAAAGATCAATGGGCCGTCGTGCATATCAGGAACGGCGCGCGCTAGAGCATTTCACCGATTCACCGAAACAGTGAAATGCTCTAGCTTTATGTTTTGTGGCGCTTCATGGCCGAAAACCGGATTCCACTTTTCGGTGAAGCGCTCTAACAACAACCACAACGCCAGCGGACCATGACCGATCAAAAAAAAGCGCTCTACCGCGATCTTCTCTTGCAGGTGCAGGGAATTATGACAGGCATCAGCGACCCCATCGCCAATGCCGCCAATGTTGCTGCGATTCTTTGGTACGGCCTGCCGGATCTCAATTGGGCGGGATTTTATTTCTCCAAAACGGACGAACTCGTGCTGGGTCCGTTTCAAGGCAAGCCCGCGTGCGTGCGCATTCCACTGGGCAAAGGCGTGTGCGGGACTGCGGCTGCAACCGGTAAGACGGTGATCGTGGCCGACGTACACGCCTTCGCAGGCCACATCGCCTGCGATGCTGCTTCGCAGTCGGAGATCGTTATTCCGCTGATCAAAAACGGCGTCGTGATCGGTGTGCTCGATCTCGACAGCCCGGCGCTGGCGCGGTTCGACGACGCCGATGCGGCCGGGCTTGAGGCGATCGCGCAAGCGTGGGTCGCGGCCAGCGACAACGTCTGACAGCGGGCGACTTTCGGAAAAGAAAAAGGGCGGCGCTCGGGCCGCCCAAGTCCAGGGAGGAGTGACCAGCACTCACAAAACTTCAGCCAAATGGCTGAGGACAGTATGACAACTATAGCGCAGTTGGATTGGGCTTGCCACAAGTTTTGACAGCGCTTTCCACATTTTTATGAAAGCTTCAGTAAAACAATGTTTTAGGTCAGGTTTGGCTGGTGCCGAGCGGCGGGACGGTGGATTCGCGCACCACCAACTCGTGGTCGAGCCGGCGCTCCATCGGGGCATCGGTGGTGTTGCGCTGAATCAGCATCGAGACCGCGGCTTCGGCCATTTCCCGGATCGGCTGGCGGCAGGTGGTCAGGCGCGGCGACACCACCTGGGCGACCAGCGAGTCGTCGAAGCCAGCCACCGAAAGCTCGCGTGGAATCTTGAGATTGAAGCGCTGCGAACAGGCCAGCACCGCGGCCGCCATGTCGTCGTTGCCGGCGAAGATCGCGGTCGGGCGGACCGGAAGTGAAAGCAGCTTTTCGCCCGCTTCCAGGCCCGACTGGTAAGAGAAATAGCCCTGTACACACAACTCCTCGAGCAGCGGAATACCGGCATGTTCGAGGGCGGAGCAATATCCGGCGAAGCGGGCCTGGGCGGCGCCGTGGTTGGGGTGGCCTTTGATGAATCCGATCCGCTTGTGGCCGAGGCCGATGAGATAAGCGGTCATGTCGTAGGCCGTCTTAAAATCGTCGATCCGCACATCGCAAGCGCCCGGGAACGGCTTTTCCGGCGCGATCCGCACGAACGGGCAATTGGCGCGGATCAAGGCGTCGAGCACGGCCTGGGAATCGCAGAGCGGCGGCGTCAGAATCACGCCATGGAGCGAGGATTCCGTCACCAGCGAATGCACTTGGCGGCCGATATTGGGATTGGCGGCGTCCAGGCTTTCGACGATGAGGTGATAGCCCTCCTCGCGGCAACGGGTCAGAACGCCCACTTGCATCGCCGCGATATAGCCGGCTGACGGATTGTCATAAAGCAAGCCGATCAAGAACGAGCGCTCACTGGCCAACCCGCGCGCGAAGATATTGGGGCGGTAGGACAGCGCATCCACCGCCAGCATGACTTTCTCGCGGGTGGCGTCGCTGACGTTGGACTGCCGGTTGACCACCCGCGACACCGTCTTAATCGAGACACCAGCCCGTCTAGCCACATCATAGATGCTGGCCGGCTTGGGGCTTTGGGGACGGTCGGGAGAGGTGGGTTTCACGTTTGGTCTATTTTTTGGGCAGGAATTTGCAGGAACGGCACAATGACAACGCTGCCATCATAGCTGCCGCCCGCCAAGATACCAGATGATACCAATCGCCCCAGGCGCGAGAACCGGAACGGTTGTGCTACTTTTCCGACAATCGCACCCAGCCGAAGCGTCGCGTTAGGATTGGTTGTCACCAATTGTCAGACATTTGTCTTAAGATGTGGCTGTGGGTGCCGCATGCGTGTCCGCCGTCGGTCGACAAAATACGCTCTGCGAAAGAGGAAACCTCATGCGCTATTTCCTGATTGCCGCTCTCCTGGCCACCACTCTGATGCCGGCCGCCATGGCCAAAGACGCGCGCGCGCCGTTGCCGCTGACCGTCGATGTCACCAAGCCCGGCGTTCCCATCGACCGGCACATCTTCGGCCAATTTGCCGAGCATCTGGGACACGGCATCTATGAAGGCATCTGGGTCGGCCCGGAGTCGAAAATTCCCAACACCCGCGGCATCCGTTCCGATGTGGTGGCAGCGCTGAAGGATTTGCATGTGCCGGTTGTCCGCTGGCCGGGCGGCTGCTTCGCCGACGAATATCACTGGCGCCGCGGCATCGGCTTGGTGCGCCAGCCGATGATGAACGCCAACTGGGGCGGCGTCATCGAGCCCAACAGTTTCGGCACCGACGAGTTCTTCGACTTCGTCGAGCAGATCGGCAGCGAAGCTTACGTTTCGGTCAATGTCGGTTCCGGCACGCCGGGCGAAGCCGCCGAATGGCTGGAATACATGACCGCCAGTAAGGCCGATGCCCTCGGCGCCGAGCGCGCCAAGAACGGCCATCCCGAGCCGTACAAGGTCGCCTTCGTCGGCCTTGGCAACGAGAGTTGGGATTGCGGCGGTGCCATGAGCCCGGATTTCTACGTCAGCGAGATGAAACGGCATGCCCGTTTCGTGCACAATTACAATCCGGTGCAAGCGATGGACCGCATCGCGGTCGGCCCCAACGCTGGCGACACCGCCTACACCGAAGCGGTGATGCAGGCTTATCAGAAGCACTCTTGGGCCTGGAGCATCGAAGGCTTATCGCTGCACAGCTACACCACCGGCGGCGGTTTTCCGGTGTCGCAAAAATCGGCCGGCTTCGGCGAGAACGAATACGCCGTGATGCTGAAAGAGACGATCGGCATGGACGATCTGATCGCTAAACACAGCGCCATCATGGACAAATACGATCCGGACAAAAAGGTCAGTCTCGTCGTCGATGAATGGGGCGCCTGGCTGGCGCCGACACCGGGCTCCAATCCGGGCTTCTTGGTGCAGCAGAACAGCCAACGCGATGCCGTGCTCGCCGCCCTCAACCTCAACATCTTCGCCCGCCATGGCGACCGCGTGCGCATGGCCAACATCGCCCAGATGATCAATGTGCTGCAGGCGATGATTCTGACTGATCACGACAAGATGCTGCTGACGCCGACCTATCACGTCTTCAAGCTGTACGTGCCGTTCCAGGATGCGAGTTTGCTGCCGGTGACTTACGACGCGGGCACTTACACGGTCGATAAGATCAAGCTGCCGCGGGTGGATGCCATCGCCGCGAAGGATAAAAACGGCAAAATCTGGCTCGCGCTCACCAACCTCGATGCCAACAATTCGGCCGAGTTTTCCGTCGCCGTGCCCGGCGCGACGGTGACCAAAGCGGTGGGCCAAACGCTGGCCGCGCCCAAGATCGACAGCATCAACACTTTCACAGCACCCAACATGGTGACGCCGAAGCCGGTGTCGGCAATGGCCGCGAACGGCAAAATCACCCTCACGCTTGCCCCAGCTTCGGTAACTGTGGTGGCGCTGGAACCGTAATGGTGAATTGTTCGAAGTGACATTTTGCGGCTGCGGCGATCATCTTTCCGCAACGCAGCATACTGTCATTTCACAGACACGTTCGGTCTCTAGTGTGCGCCCAAGCGGGAGCTGGAAGGGGTTCAATCAGAAATAAGGTTCGACGGACGGAGTGTGAGCTCCGCGCTGAAGCTTGTCTGTGCCCTTCCGCCGCTATTTGGGGACAAAAGATCGATGCGTTTCAAGGGGATTATCATGCGCCACCTTCTGGTCGGCGCGGCCGTCAGTGCGTTGTTTTGCACCGACCCGGCTTTCGCACAGGCCAAAGAAAGCGGCCTCGAAGAGGTTGTCGTGACGGCCGACCGCCGGCCGGAAAACCAGCAGAACGTGCCGGTGTCGGTCGGCGTTTTGAGTGGCGAACAGCTTGCCAGCTTCACGGCGGCGAGCGATGACACGCTGCTGGCGCTGTCGGGTAAGGTGCCCGGTCTTTATGTCGAATCGACCACCGGCCGCATCTTTCCGCGCTTCTATATTCGCGGTCTCGGCAATGTCGACTTCTATCTCGGCGCGTCGCAGCCGGTGTCGATCATTCAGGACGACATCGTGCTCGAGCATGTCGTGCTGAAATCGAATCCGGTTTACGACGTCGACCAGATCGAAGTTTTGCGCGGACCACAAGGCTCGCTGTTCGGCCGCAACACCACGGCCGGCATCATCAAATTCGATACCATCCGTCCGAGCCAGGATTTCGAAGGCCGCGGCTCGGCCAGTTATGGCGCCTATAACAGCCTCGATGTTGATTTCGGCGTCGGCGGTCCGCTCATTGACGGCAAGCTCGCCATTCGCGTTTCCGGCCTTTACCAGTCGCGTGCCGACTATATCGACAACACCTACGCCGGCCCTTCCGCCGACGGCACCGTGACGGGTCAGAAGAACGCGGTCGGCGGCTATAACGAACGCGATCTGCGCGTCCAGTTGCTGGCGACTCCGGTCGAAAACTTGACCCTGCTCACGTCGTTGCACGGCCGCTGGTATGACGGCCCGGCGAGCGTATTCCGCCGCGGTGCCCTGACGCTTGGCTCGCACAATGCCAGCGCACAGCATTGGAACAAGGCAGGCTGGGACGAAGGCGACAACAATCCGCAGGGTTACAATACCTACGGCGGCTCCGAGAATATCGCTTACGATTTTGGCGGCATCACGCTGACCTCGATCACCGGTTACGAGGCGACCGAGGGCCAAAGCCGCGGCGATACCGACGGCGGGGCCGCGGCGGACTTCGGCAATGCCGGTTTCGGCGAATCGATGGGCCGGGTCCATGCCCTCAGTCAGTGGAGCGAAGAAGTACGGCTGGCGAGCAGCGCCGAAGGCAAGATCAAGTGGCAAGTCGGTGGTCTTTATTTCGACGCTCGCGACATCACCGAGTTCTATCAACGCGCCTGGTTCCTGACCGGTACGGCCAACAACCCCAACAACTGGGTCCGCTTGCGTGACATCAACACCTCGTGGGCTTTGTTCGGCCAGGCTTCCTATGAGGTACTGCCCAATCTCCCCCTTACCGGCGGCGTGCGCGTGACCAACGACCGCAAGGAAACCCATCTCCTCAAGACCGCCGATTCGGCCACCGGCGCGGTGCTCTTCCCGGCAAACGCCGACCGCAACCCGGTCTTGGAAGACACCAAGCCGAGCTGGGACCTCAGTGCCCTTTATGAAGTCAACCCCGACCTCAGCCTCTATGCCCGCGTCGCCACCGGCTTCCGCGGTCCCACCATTCAGGGCCGTTCGGCGGTGTTCAACTCGCCCTTCACTTTCGCCAATTCGGAAACCATCACGTCGTATGAAGTGGGCGTGAAGAGCCAGTTCTCGAACACGCTGCGCTTCAACGCCTCGGCCTTCACCTATACGGTCGATGACATCCAGCTCAACGCCAACGATTCCAACGGCAACGGCGTGTTCTTCAATGCCAACAAGGCCGAGGCCTACGGCCTGGAAGCCCAGCTCGACTGGCTGCCGCTGGAGAACCTGTCGCTGTCGACCGGCCTCAGCCTGCTCCACACCGAAATCAAGGACGCGGGCGCCTTTGCCCAGGTCGGCAGCTTCAATGGCGTTTTAACTTGCACGCCCTTGAATGCGATTTTCACCAAGGGTTCTGGTACGGGCACAACTTATTTTGCCAAGATCGACGGCAACGCGCTGCCGAATGCGCCGGAATACAATCTGAGCTTCAACGCGCGTTACGACATCCCGGTCGGCGGCGACAATAAGGTGTTCATCGCGACCGACTGGAATCTGCAAGGCTACACCAACTTCGTCCTCTACCGCACCCGGGAGTTCAACTCGAACGGCAATTTCGAAGGCGGCCTCAAGGTCGGCTATTCGACCGGCGCCTGGGAAATCGCGCTCTACGGCCGCAACATCACCAACAACAAAAACTTGAAGGGCGTGATCGAAAACTACGACGCCGCTATTCTCAACGATCCGGCCACCTTCGGCATCACGCTGAGCGGCAATTTCAAGTAAGCCGATCAAATTTTTGGATGTACCCCGGCCGGGCGCCGCAAGGGTCCGGCCGTTTGGTGTGGCTGGCGGCAATCGCGAGATTGGAAATCTGGTGCACCCGGCGAGATTCGAACTCACGACCCCTGCCTTCGGAGCAATTTAACCTGCCCTTCGATGCTTTTCGATGGGTTTCGCTCCGATGCGCTACATCACTGTAATTATTGAAGAAATTGAATTTACGTCTCGCTTGAGCTACTCTCGCGCACGCTCCGATCCGCGTCCCGCTGCTTACGTGGTGCGTACGCGAAATCAGGTGGTTCGACAGGAGAACTCCCATGGCTAAGCTCACGAAACGCGTCGTCGACGCGGCCGAGTCTCGCGAGAAAGACTACGTCATCTGGGATGACGAGC
>JAATGK010000461.1 GCA_015654715.1 Alphaproteobacteria bacterium | reverse complement strand
GACAAGGCCAGCAAAGGCACCAAGTTCGACGACCTCGCCAACGAGAAGGGCGAAAAGCCGACGCCGCAAGTGGCGATCACCGCCGAAGATCTCGACGCTAGTGCCGCCAAAGCCGTGTTCGCGCTGCCCAAGGACGGCGTCGCGCCGCCTGAGAAGACCGCCGCCGGCAAATGGGCGCTGATCAAGGTGACGGCCATCACGGCGGGCATCAATCGCACGATCGATGCCGCGAAAGAGGAAATCCGCGGCAAGATCGCCGCCGATCTGGCCGTCGCCAAACTGACCGACATCTCCA
The DNA here is from genome assembly GCA_015654715.1 of Alphaproteobacteria bacterium. Lineage (GTDB taxonomy): Bacteria > Pseudomonadota > Alphaproteobacteria > Micropepsales > Micropepsaceae > Rhizomicrobium. Next base: position 15,573 of record JAATGK010000461.1, on the reverse strand, counting down.
ACGCCTATACCGACGAGTCGAGCAAGGGTGCCGATGTTGTCGAAGCCGCCAAGCAGGTTGGCATGCATACCGGCCGCGTCGCCGCGATGGACGCCGACGGTCTCGGCCCCGACGGCAAAAAGACCGCCGCGCCGGACGATCCGGAATTCCGCAGCTTCGTCTTCCACACCGAAGCGGGCGAAGTGGGCGATCCGCAGCCGACCAAGGCGAACGTCTATTATGTCATATCGGTCAGCGGCGCCATTCCGCCGAAGCTGAGACCGCTCGATCAGGTGCGCGAAAAAGCGCTGGCGGCGTGGACGGCGCAGCAACGCATCGTGCTCTTGAAGCAGAAGGCGCAGGATCTGTCGGCGCAGGTGAATAAAGAAGGCTCGCTCGATGGCGCGGCCAAAGCCATCGGCGCCACGATCCAGACGAGCCCCGGCATCCAGCACGGCTTCACCGACGACACCTTCTCGACACCACTGGTACAGGCGCTGTTCCAAGCCGGTCCCGGCCAAGCGGCCTTCGGCCCCAGGACCAAGGGCGGCGGCTATGTCATCGCCCGCATCACCGGCATCAAGCATCCGCAGATCAACCCGAAGAGCCCGCAATATCAGGCCATCTTGCGTCAGGTCGCGGCGCAGGTCGGCACCACGCTGGAAGAATCTTACATCGCCGAGCAGCGCGCCGAGCAGAAGGTGACCTACAACCGCAAGAACATCGACAACGTGCAGGGCTCCGAGGCGCAATAAGCGAAATGTCCATCCTTCCCGAATTTGCCGACTTTGCCGGCAAGTACAATGCCGGTGAGCCGCAAGTTCTTTACGCGCGTCTGGTGGCCGATCTGGAGACGCCGGTCTCGGCCTTTCTGAAACTCGCCGAGGGCCGCCAGAACGCGTTCCTGCTCGAGAGCGTGCAAGGCGGCGAAGCACGCGGGCGCTATTCCATCGTTGGCCTCAAGCCCGACCTGATTTGGCGCTATTGGAAGGGCAAGGCCGAGATCAATCGCACCGCCCGTGCCACCCCCGATCTGTTCGAGCCGGATGCGGAAACCAATCCGCTGAAGTCGCTCCGGCGTCTGCTCAAGGAGACCAAGCTCACCCTGCCCGACGGCGTGCCGCCAATGGCGGTGGGGCTTTACGGCTATCTCGGCTATGACATGGTGCGGCTGATCGAGAAGCTGCCGAACGTGCCGGAGGATACGCTGGGGCTGCCCGACGCCATCCTGATGCGCCCTTCCATTGTGGCGATATTCGATACCGTGCGCGACGAAATTTTGGTGGTATCGCCGGTGTGGCCGGAAGCCGGTGTCGATGCCCGCGCCGCTTACGCCCGCACCGCAGAACGCATCAACGACACCATCGCCGATCTCGAACGGCCGCTGCCGATGGCGCCGGTGCCCGACCATTTGCCGAGCGGACCGGTCGAGTCCAACATGACCCATGCCGCTTACATGGACATGGTGGCCAAGGCGAAGGAGTACATCCTCGCCGGTGATATTTTCCAAGTGGTGCCGAGCCAGCGCTTCCGCCGGCCTTTCACCCTGCCCGCGTTTTCGCTTTATCGCGCGCTGAGAAGGCTGAACCCGTCGCCGTTCCTCTATCACCTCGCCTTCCCGGGATTCTCGATCGTCGGATCGAGCCCGGAAGTGCTGGTGCGGCTGCGCGATGGCAAAGTCACCATCCGCCCGATTGCCGGCACACGGCCGCGCGGCGCCACGCCGGAAGAGGACAAGCGCCTCGCCGAGGAACTGATCGCCGATCCCAAGGAGCGCGCCGAGCATCTGATGCTGATCGATCTCGGGCGCAACGACGTCGGCCGCATCGCCAAGGTCGGCGAAGTCACGGTCACCGACAGCTTCTTCATCGAACGCTACAGCCATGTGATGCATCTGGTCTCGAATGTGGAAGGTACTATCCGCGACGATCTCGATGCGGTCGACGCGCTGGCGGCGGGAATGCCGGCGGGCACGCTGACCGGAGCGCCGAAAATCCGCGCCATGGAAATCATCGACGAGTTCGAAAAGGAAAAGCGCGGCGCGGCCTATGCCGGTGCGGTCGGCTATATCGCCTGCGACGGCTCGATGGACACCTGCATCATGCTGCGCACCGCGCTGGTGAAAGACGGCACCATGTACGTGCAGGCGGGCGGCGGTATCGTCGCCGACAGCGTACCGGAAAGCGAATTCCAAGAGACGGTCAACAAAGCCAAAGCCCTGATGACCGCAGCCGATGAAGCGGTGCGGTTCGCCAACGCCGGGCGACGCGGGCAGTGACCTTTCTGCCCCCCGCCGTTGCGGGGGGAAGTGGCCGCGCAGCGGACGAAGGGGGGCCTCTCCGCCTGGCACCGCGCCGGAATTCGTCTTCGGAATCGAACCTCGCTCGAACGCCCCCTTCCCCTCCTTCGGGCGGACTTCCCCCCGTAAAGTCGGGGGCAGAAAAGAAAGTCCTATTTCCCCGCCAATTCGACGCCCATTTCCCATTCCGTCTTCAAGCGGATGGCGGCGGAGACTGGCACCAAGCGGTAGCCCTTCAGGTTCGCGCACCAGCGGGTGACGATTTCGAGGGTGGCGGCGTGGGGGTGACCGATGGCGATGGCGACGCCTTGGCTGCGCGCGACCTTTTCCAACTCGCGCAACTGCGCTTCCACCGCGGGTGGCGACTGATCGTCGTCGAGGAAAACGTCGCGGTCGGAACTCGGCACCCCGAAGGCGCGCGCCACCGGCACAACCTGGCTCAGCGGCGTGGTGCGGGAATCGAGGAAGAAGAGGCCGCGGCCATACAGCGCCTCAGCCACCGGAATCAGCGCCAAGCGGTCGGCGGTGAAGACGCTGCCTTCGTGATTGTTGATGCCGGCATGTTCCGGCACGCGCGAAAGGGCCCATTCGAGGCGGCGCACGTTTTCCTCGGCCGGCAGGGCGCGGCGCAACGCCTGTTTCAGCGAACCGTCGCGGTCGCTGGGCGCCTCCATCGGCACATGCACCAGGATTTCGTGACCGGCTTGATGCGCCTCCTCAGCCAGACGCGGCGTGGCGTCGGGATAGGGCAAGAACGACAGCGATACGTCTTTGGGCAGCGCGATGGCGCGGCGGTTCTGGACCACGTCGCCGCCCATGTCGTCGATCACGAGCCCAATCACCGGCAGCGGGCGTGGCCTGGCCGGCGGCGGCACCGGTGCGGCGCTGACGAATTTCTCAGGCGCGGGCGCGGCGGCCGCGGCCACGACGTGGCTGATGACAACGCGGCTAAGCGGCTGAACCACGATGTCCTGCCACTCGGCGCTGGCCTGCGCCTCCAAAACGCCGGTGGGCGTGATGACGTCGGCGAGGTTCGGCAAACCGGCCAGCGCACTGGGCCCGCCGACGCCAAGTGCGAGCGTGAAGGTGATCCAGAACACGACTTCCAGCCCGCGCCGGGCGCGCGGATTGGGCCGTATGCGATTCGTTTTCCGCCGGGACATGACTCAGTACCGCCTACCAACGCGGGAGAGTCAACGTTGAGGGGATTTAGTACGCCAGCGACTCATAAGGATCGGCCTTGCCGTCCAGCACGTCCTTCACCTTGACCTCGGGATAGGCGACACCCATGTCGGCGCTTTTCTTCCACGCGTCGATGATCATGTCGCGCAACTCGGCGGCGCCACGCGCCAGTTCCTTGGTGACGAAGGCGTTCATTTCCGGCGTCCGCTTAGTGAGCCCGACCTTCTTCTCCAGACGGTAGAGCGGCGCCACTTCGCCCTGGCTCGCCACCAGATAATCGGCGGTACGGTCCCAGATGGCGCATTGGCAGTCGCGATAGGCCGGCATCGCATGCGCAATCTCCTTCTCCGTGATGTTGCCATGGACGTATTCGCTTTCGAACGGCGAATGGATCTTAGCGTCGGTGAAGCCTTCGGGGTTCGGGTATTTGCCCCAGCCGTTGTAGTGCACCGAGGCGTGCATCGGCATCGAGCCATCGCCGACGAAATGCGACCAGGTGCCGAGATCGTGCAAGACGACCCTCTCGCGCATCACCCGATCGTGAGCGTACCAAGCGCGCGCTTCGGCGGTCTTGGCGTTGTTCTCGCCCCAGGCATCGACGCGCCAATAAGCAAAATCCTTGGCCAAGCGCTGGAAGCCCTGCTCGATGGAGTACGGCAGATAGCCCTGCTTGTATTGGGTAGTGCCCGCCTTGTTGAGCGCCTCGTCGTACCCCTCGCGGCTGACCGGCAGCGACTTGACCGGGACGCCGGCAATGGTGAGGTCGTCACCGAGATCGACGAAATGCGCCGGGCTGTTCTCGTCGTCGAACGACTTGCCGGCGCCGCGTACGCGATCAGCTTCGGGACCGAGATAGCCGGCCTCCGCCGCCGCAGCAGCCGTGCGCACAAACGCGGGCAGTTCGCTCGGCAGCGCCGCAACCGCGACGGTAGAAATCATGCGATGGCCGTCCGGCCCCCAGGCCAACGCCGACGAAGACAACACGACCGCGGCGACCGACAGCATCAGGACCTTGCGCATGACTCACCTCCGTTGGAGAGCGAGTTATGCCAGCCGGATGTTACGGCGCAAAGACCGCTTGGCGGCGCTTTCATTCCCATCCGGCCGTTCGCGTTTGCGGAAAAACGAACGGTGCGGTGCAACACGCGGGCGCCTGCCTCGGCCCGTTTTTTGGGCAGCGATCCCCCTGCCCTCACGACTGTCACAATTCTGTGGAGCGTTCATCAAGCGAACAGGAACGGGACAGGCCGGGGCCATCCGCGGGGTAAAGAAAAACCGGCCGGGATCGCTCCCGGCCGGTGTTCGATTTTCCCGCTGATGCGGATTAGTAGGCGGCCTTCAAGGTGACCATGAAGGTACGCGGCGCACCGACCGACAGGTACGGATAGGAGGTGCAGCCGGTCGTCAACGACGAAGCGTAGGGCGTGAAGCAGCTCCGCGACGTGGTGACGTTCGCGAAGTAGTGCTTGTCGAACAGGTTTTCGACGTTGAACTTGATCGACGAGTTCGCGAGACCAAGGCGGTCGAGGTCGTAGCTCGCATCCGCGTTGACCGTATAGAAGTCCGGCATGCGATAGCCGTTGTCTTCCGAACCGAAGCGGCGGCTGACGTACTTGGCGCCAACGCCGAAGTGGAAGTCGGCGATCTTGTAGGTGGCACGGCCGGCGAACGTCCAATCCGGCGTTTCGACGAACTCCTTGCCGGCAGTGTTGGCGTACAGCGTCGTGCCAACCCCGACGGTAGAACCGTTCAGCTTGGATGTGGCGTTCGTCGTCACGCTGAGCGGCAGGTTGTTGATTACGCGCGAGTGTTCATAGGAAGCCGAACCATAGACGTTCAGGTCCTCAAGCGGGTTCCAGTCGCCTTCCACGTCCACACCGGCCAGATTCACCGGGCCGATGTTGTGGTCGACGCTGAGGCCTTGATCGGGGTCGTAGGTCGAAACGATGCGGTTCTTGAACTGCATGTTCCAGCCCGTGATCGAGGCGTGCACCGTTTCGCCGGTGAAGCGATAGCCCAAGGTGTACTCCGACGCCGTTTCCGGCTTCACGTCGGTGTCATAGGTCGAATAATGCACGACGTTCGAGGCGTCCGTTTCCGAGCCGCCGTTGTACAGATTGTCGGTCTTCGGCGCCGACAGGGTTTCGGAGAAGCTGGCGAAGAACTGATGCGCCGGGCCAAACGGGCTGTAGCCGAAGGCGAGGTTGGGCAGGAAGCGGTTGAACGTCAAGTTCTCTTTGCCTGGAGGCGTAAATCCGGCCAGTGCGCCCGACGTGCCGTTCGCGTAGACGCCCTTGAAGTAGTAAAGGCCCTGCGCGTCGGGTGTGTTCGAAGTCGGTGTCTCCGTGGTGCAATACTGATAGTTCGCGCCCGGCGTGGTCTGGTAGAAGCCGCCGGTCATCTGCAGGTAGCAGTACTGATTCATGCCGCGATGCAGATACGGCAGGCGGCCACCGGCGGTGATGCGCAGCGAATCGTCGAGCCAAGTGCCTTCGTAATCGAACGACGCTTGGTTCAGCACGGCATAGGATTTGCGGTCACGGCCGCGAAGATCCTGGCCATCGGCCGAAATCGCCGCATGGGATTGGTCATCCAAGCCAGCCCAAACGCTGTAGGGACCGGTCGTGGTGTCGAAGCGCGCATACTGGCCCGTCTGGCGATGCAGGCCGTAGTCCAGCGTATAAGCGAGCTGGAAGACGTTGTTGTCGTCGAGATGATAGATCAACGACGCGTTCACGTCCCAACGGCGGGTGTTGGTGGTGTTCGGCGAATACAGCATGATGGTGTCGCGGACGTCGCCGTCACCGTTGAGGTCGCGGCCCTGACCGGCGATGAAGCCGAACGGGGACGTTGAGGTACCCACACCGGTGGTATTGCCGATCAAGCGCGGATCATTTTCGCGGATCGACGTGACGCCGCCGCCGTTCGCCAGCACATACTGGAAGCTGGGGTCGACCGTCAGCGTCAAGTCTTGGGTGAGGTGGAACAGCGCGAAGACGCGGAAGTTGCCGGTCTCGGACGGATTGATGCGCAGCTTGTACCAGTTGGAGCACGTCGCCGACGTCGACGTGGTGCTGCCGCCGGCGCTTTGGCCGCTGGCCTGGATCTGCACGCCCGCCGCCCCTGCTGCCGCGCTAGGAACCAGCGGATTCACGCCGGTGCCGGTGTAGCGGCAGGCATTGGCTTCATCGAAGCCGAGGCCATAACCCTGCAGCGGGTTGCCGTAGCTCGTCCCGTCTGTCGCCGTGGCCGGGTCGGCCGGCGAAATATAGTTGTCGCCACCCTTTATGACGTTAGGCGTCGAGGTGAAGCCGAACGCTTTGCCCGTCGCCGGATCGGTCGTCGTGGAATAGGGGTCGACCGGGAAATACGAAACACTGTTGTACTGGTTGTTGCGGTTCGAATTGTAGTGGGCATACGCCTTGATGAAGCCGACCGAACCGAGGTCCTGCTCGACACCGAAGTTGCCCTGGATGCGGCGCTCGTGGCCCGGACCCTTGAACTTGTCGTAATCCTGATAGGAGAAGGTGGCGAAAGCTTTGGTGCCCCAAGGGCCGAATTCGCCGGTATCGACGCGCCCAAAATAGCGCTGGAAGTTATAGCTGGCGTAGGCAACCTTGGCCATCACGCCGAAGGTGTCGAGGGCCGGCGTGGTCAGCACGTTGATGGTGCCGCCGACGGCCGAAGCGGTCGGGCTGTCGACGTCGGTCGTGCCCTGGTTCACCGAGACCTTGCCGATCAATTCGGGATCGAGCATCTGGTTGGTGTAGATGGAGTAGTTGCCGGTATCGTTCAGCGGCATGCCATCGAGGGTCAGCGAAATATGGGCGCCGTCCATACCGTGCATGCGCAGGTCGCCGCCGCTAGCGCCGTACGGGTCGGAGTTGGTGAAGTTCACGCCCGGCAGGTAGTTCAGGTCCTGAAAGAAGGTCTGGCCGGAAGGCTGCGTCTCGATGAAGTCGGACGTGATCGCCGAACGCTGCTTCAAGACCGGCTCGGCGGCCATCAGGCCGGTGAAGCTCAGCTTCTGCTTCGAGCCCGTCACCGTAACGGTTTCAAGTTCCTGCGTGCCGGTCGATTGCGCGATGGCCGGTGTCACCACCATTGCCATCAGCGCAACGGGACACACGCTGGTGAACAGTAGTTTCGAAAATTTCATTATCTTCCCCTCGTTAATCTAGTGGGTTACGCACCGCACGAGCGATGCATCTTCTCCGTCGCCGCATGATCGACGGCGCACTGGCGTTACGTTGTGGCCGTGACGTGAAAACCCGATGATGGCATCGAAATCTCCCCCGGCACTCGCGTTGAAACGCACCATTGCGCCCCGATTTTCCAGCCTCACCCCGAGACCGGATTTCGCAATTGCAGCAAGCTGCTACGGCTACAGAATGCCTATAGGGGATGTATCACGCCGGTTTCGTGACAATGAAGTCGCTTCCCGGCCACAGTACCAAAAAAATGAAGCCGCGAAGCGCGTGTCGCAGACCAATGCACTTGATACTAATTCGCAATTAAGGTGTCATAATCATTAAGTTTCACGGGAAGAAGTACTAACGCACGATCATGACAGGTTCGTAATACCGCAATGCAGCATGCTCAAAGCTTGCGCAGGAAGGTGCGCAATAGTTGCTCGAGGCCCTGCCCGGCCCGCTCGGCATTCGCCAAGGTGTCGGCGTGGGTCAGCGGCTCGCTGGAAATGCCGGTGGCATGATTGGTGACGATCGAAATGCCCGCCACTTTGATGCCGCAGTGGCGCGCCACCAAGCATTCGGGCACCGTCGACATGCCGACGATGTCGGCCCCTAGTTTGCCATACATACGAATTTCGGCGGCGGTCTCGAAGTTTGGCCCGATCGCGAAAACATAGACGCCCTTCTTCAGTGGGACACCGGCTTCTTGCGCCGCCTGTTCGAGCTTGGCGCGCAAAATCCGGTCATAAGGATCGGTCATGTCGGGAAAGCGCGGTCCGAAGCTGTCGTCGTTGGGACCGATCAGCGGATTGAACTGCGAGAAGTTGATGTGATCCTCGATCAGCACCAGCGAGCCCGGCGCCATCTCCAGCCGGAGCCCTCCCGCGGCGTTGGTCAAGATCAGCCGCTCGATGCCCAGCCGCTTGAGGATGCGGATCGGGTTGGCGATCGCCGCGCCGCCGTGCCCCTCATAGGCGTGAATGCGCCCCTGCATGACAGCTATGCGCTGGCCTTCCATCTCGCCGGCGATCAAATTGCCCGAATGGCCGACCACGGTCGACTTCGAAAAGCCGGGAATTTCCCCGAACGGAATGGTTGTTGCGCCGGAAACCGCAGCCGCGAAACGCCCTAACCCGCTGCCGAGTACGATGACGGTTTTGGGAAAGTCGGGGATGCGCGCCTGAACGGCCGCAACACCGCTGGCGATCAGAGCGGAGGAGTCTTGGGTCATGCCGATAGAGGTAGCAGCGCTACGCGCGCATGGACAAGGGTGGCGTTTGTTGGAACAATGACAATGCACAGAGTTCTGGCGCCGTTCTGCCGCATCCTAGACGGCCGCTGCGCGGCCTCCTCAGGATGAGGATTGCCGTAAACCAACAAGCGATAGGTCCATGCGCGCGATTATTGCAGTTCTTGATTCCTTCGGTATCGGCTCAACGCCGGACGCGGACCGCTTCGGCGACGTCGGCGCCAACACCTTTGCCCGCATCTGGGAGGGCCGCGCCAAATCGGCCGCAGGGCCGCTGCGAATCCCCAACCTGCTGGCGCTGGGATTGGGCCGGGCGGCGCATACCGTCGATGCCAACTTTCCCGAAGTTATTAATGGCCCGGCCGCCGGCCTCTATGGCGCGGCGCGCGAGCTGTCGAAAGGCAAGGACACGCCGAGCGGCCATTGGGAAATGATGGGCCTGCCGGTCGAAGAAGACTGGGGCTATTTCCCGCGCACCATTCCCACCTTCCTGGCCGAACTGACCGAGGCGGTGATCCGCGCCGGCAAGCTGCCCGGCATTCTGGGTGATTGCCACGCCTCGGGCACCGAGATCATTGAACAGTTCGGTGAAGAGCACATTAGAAGCGGCAAGCCGATTTGCTACACGAGTGCGGACTCCGTTTATCAGATCGCCGCCCACGAAACCCACTTCGGCCTCGACCGGCTTTATGACCTCTGCCACATCGTGCGCAAACTGGTCGATCCCTATCACATCGGGCGCGTCATCGCGCGGCCCTTCGTCGGCGAGCGCGTCGGCGAATTCCAGCGCACCGGCAATCGCCACGATTATGCAACACCGCCGACGCGGCCGACCGTGCTGGACGTCGCCAAAGCGGCGGGGCGCGAGGTCATCGGCATCGGCAAAATTCCCGACATCTTCGCCCATTCCGGCGTAACGGCCGAAGTGCGGGCCATTGGCAACGCCGAAATCTTCGACACCACCATTGCGCATGCGCGCAGCGCCCCGGAAGGCGCGATCGTGTTCGCCAATTTCGTCGATTTCGATATGTTGTTCGGCCATCGCCGCAATCTCATCGGCTATGCCGGGGCGCTGGAAGCGTTCGACCAGCGCGTGCCCGAGCTCAAGGCCGCGTTGCGCCCCGGCGATCTCGTCGTCTTCTCGGCCGACCACGGCTGCGATACGACCTGGACCGGCACCGACCATACCCGCGAGCACATTCCGATCCTCGCCTTCGGGCCGCAGATCAAGACCGGCCCGATCGGCATCCGTTCGACCTTCGCCGATATCGGTCAATCCATCACCACGCATCTGGGCTTGCCGCCCATGCCCGTAGGGACCAGCTTCCTGTGACACCCATCCTTTCCGACGACGTCGCCACCGATCTGCAACTCTGCGACAGCCCCGACGCTGCTTACCGCCGCCTGGTCGAGCTTTACGACGAGGCCACCAGCGACATCGAACGCGCCTTTGCCGCTTTTTCCCGCGGCGAAGCCAAGCACGGGCCCGATCCGGTCTATCCTTATCTTTGCGCCGACGTGACCTATGACTCCAGCCTCGGCTCCAACCGGCTGGCGTTCGGCAAGGTGACGAGCCCGGGGCGCTACGGCACCACCATCAGCCAGCCCAAGCTGTTCCATAATTACCTGATCGAACAGCTCACGCTGCTGACTCAGTTTTATAATACGGCGATCTATGTCGGGCGCTCGAAGACGCCAATCCCGCTGACCTTTGCGGTGGAACGCGCCTCGTCGATCGACGCCAAACGGCGGCGCAAGCTGATCGAGTATTTCGCCCTGCCACGGCTCGACGAAGCTCACGACCGCATCGCCGACGGCGGCGAATGGCCGGGACCGGGCCCTGCCCCGCTGTCGCTGTTCTCGGCGAGCCGGGTGGATTTCTCGCTGCACCGCCTGCGCCACTATAGCGGCACCGATCCGCGCTATTTCCAGAATTTCGTCTTGTTCACCAACTATCAGCGCTACATCGACGAGTTCGCCGTCTATTGCCAGGAAGAAGCGGCTGCGGGACGGGCGCGGGCGTTCGTCGAACCCGGCAATCGCATCACCGAACCCGGCAAAGAGCCCTCGTGTTCGCAACTCGCCAAGCAGCCGCAGATGCCGACCTATCATCTGGTGCAGCCGAACAGCATGGGCATCACGCTGGTCAACATCGGCGTCGGACCTTCCAACGCCAAAACCATCACCGATCACCTGGCGGTGCTACGCCCGCATGTCTGGCTGATGGTCGGCCATTGCGGCGGCCTGCGCGCCAATCAGCGGCTTGGCGATTACGTCCTGGCGCATGCCTATTTGCGCGACGACCATGTGCTCGACGACATGCTGCCGCGCGAAATCCCGGTGCCGCCGATCGCCGAAGTCCAGCTCGCCCTGACCCAAGCGGTGAGCGAAATCACCGGCGGCACGGGCCAGGAACTGAAAGAGCGCCTGCGCACCGGCACCGTGGTGACCACCGACGACCGCAATTGGGAACTGCGCTTCGCCGAACAGGCCCGCCGCTTCAACCAATCGCGCGCCATTGCCATCGACATGGAGAGCGCCACCATCGCCGCCAACGGCTATCGCTTCCGCGTGCCCTACGGGACGCTGCTGTGCGTCTCCGACCGGCCGCTGCACGGCGAGATCAAGCTGCCCGGCATGGCCGATGCGTTCTACGAAGAGCGCGTATCGCAACACCTGCAAATCGGCATCCGAGCGCTGGAACTGCTGCGCAAGCAAGCCCAAAACGGCACGCTGCATTCGCGCAAACTACGCAGCTTCACCGAACCGGCGTTCCGCTAGGCGGCCTTAACGCGCCAGGAACCACTTGCAGTCGCTGCCGGCGACATGAACGGTGCCTTCAATGCGGTTCGCTCCGACGACGTGGCCGGCATAGATTGTCTCGCTGAGTCCGGAGTCGTAGTGCAAGACGACGTCGTTGTCCTTTAGCTCGATCTTGCCAAAGGAACCGAGGAGTTGGCCGGACGTGGCATTGGTCAGCAACGAACCGTTAGCCAACTGAGCGACGTACAGTTTCAGCCGCCATTTTTCGCCACGGCATTGCGCTTCACCCGCCCAGTTGCCGCCGAATTTTGCCAACACCGGCGACGCAACGATCGGCGCAGCCTGCACCGGCGCTGCTACGGGCGCCTGAGCCGCCGCTGCAGGCGTTTGCGCGACCGGCGCGGACGGCGGAACCACCGCCACGGGCGGGGATGCTGCCGGTGGCGCTGCCGCGACCGCGGGATGCGAGACAACCGGCGCAGCAGCGGCTTTGACCGGCTCCGCCGCTGCCGCGGGCGCGTGGCAGATCGTGTCCCGCCACGCCGTGCATTTGCCGAGCCAGTTCAGATTGGCGCTGATGCAGGCTTCCCGTTTGGCCTTTGCGAGCGGCGCGCACAAGCTGGGGCCTTCGACATAGGCGCCGCATTCGCAGATTCCGCCAACCGGTTTTGGCGCGCCCGACCAGGCCGGAACCGCGACGACGGCCGCAAGCCCTGCCGCGACAACCCATCGACCGCAAGAAGCCATCATCCCCTCCATATCCGCCGCTGTTCGTCCGCAACGATAGCAGACCGCCAGGGCCTCCGGTATCCCCCACAGCACGCGGCGCCCGCGGGTCGGGGACGCTGTGTCGCATAAGCATGGCGCTCCGCAGGCGTATCTTTGCCGCTCAAAATCTGCGCCCGCCACCCGCCCGTCCCGCGCCTGACGCCCGCCTTTCCGGCCGTTCGTTTGCGCATGCCACACACCGTCGAAACGCCAAAACGCCACCACTATAAAAGCCCGTTCGAGCTCAGGATCGTCGTGCTTTGCGCCATGACCGGCGTCTTGATGCAGGCGCTCAACACCACCATCGCCAACGTGGCGCTGCCTTATATGCAAGGCGGACTATCGGCCTCGCGCGAACAGGTCACCTGGGTCCTCACCTCTTATATCGCCGCCGCAGCGATCATGACGGCGCCGGTCGGCTGGCTGGCGGCGCGGTTCGGCAAGAAGAACATCTTCATCGCCTCGCTGGTCGGCTTCACCATTACCTCAATGATGTGCGGGGCGGCCGACAGCCTGACCGAGATGGTGATCTTTCGCCTGTTGCAAGGCGTTCTCGGCGCAGCAATGGCGCCGCTGTCGCAAGCCATCATGTTCGACCTTTATCCGCCGGAGGAACGCGGCCAGGCGATGGCCTATTTCGGCATCGGCGTGATGCTGGGGCCGATCCTGGGACCGACGCTGGGCGGCTGGCTCACCGACACCTATAGCTGGCGCTGGATATTCTACGTCAACGTGCCGTTCGGCATTGCGGCAACGATCGGCATGATCGCCTTCTTCAAAGACAACAAGTCGGACGCGTCGCTGAAGTTCGACTGGTCCGGATTTGGCTTCATGGCACTCGGCGTCGGCGCCCTGCAACTGATGTTGGACCGCGGCACCACGCAGGATTGGTTCTCCTCGACCGAAATCGTCATCGAATGCGTCCTGGCCGGCTTCGGCTTCTATCTGTTCATCGTGCACATGTTCACCTTCGCCAAGCCGTTCCTGCAGACGGCCATTTTCCGCGACCGCAATTTCATGCTGGCGATGGTGCTGCAATTCGTCGTCGGCGCCGTCCTCTTGGCCTCCACTGCCCTGATCCCGCCCTTCCTGCAGAACCTCTCCGGCTACACGGTTTTGGAAACCGGCCTTTTGCTGGGACCGCGCGGCTTCGGCACCATCGCGGCGATGCTGCTGGTCGGCCGCATGTCGAACCATGTCGATCCACGCACCCTGATGACCATCGGCGCCTGTTTCATGCTGTGGTCGCTGTGGCAAATGTCGCTGTGGAAGCCGTCGGTCGAGAGCATCGAACTCTACTTCACCACCATCGTGCAGGGCTTCGGCATGGGGCTGATCTTCACGCCGCTGCAACTGGTCGCTTTCGCCACCATGACCGGCAATCTCAGGCCCGACGGGACCTCGCTGATGAACCTCATCCGCAACGTCGGCAGCGCCATCGGCATCTCGATCACCACGACGTTTTTGAGCGACACCATGCAGGCGGTTCATGCCGAGCTGACCCGCTTCGCCACGCCCTTCAACCGCGCCCTCGGCATCAACGCGCCGTCGCTTTACGAAGACCTGGCGCTGCCGCCGACCCGCGCCGCTTATGAAGTGGCCTTGAATATCCGCGCCGCCATCGATGCCTACGCCAGCGACTTCCGCTTCATGTTCTATGTCTCGCTGATCGTTTTCCCGGTCATCTGGCTGTTGGAGCGCCCGGCCTATTCCACCAGCGGCCATGCCGTCCGTGTCGAAGTGACCGCGAAGAGCCCTACAGTTCCATCGTGAACAGATACGCCCGTTTTTCGAAGCCGCGGCGGTCGTAAAATTCGTGGGCTTCGATGCGGTGGAAGGCGCTGTCGAGTTCGATGCGGGTGCAGCCGGTCTTGCGTGCGATGTCGATGACATGGTCCAGCAGGGCGCTGCCGATCCCCTGCCCGCGCGCGGCTTCCGCCACCACCAGCTCGTCGATACTGGCGAGCGAAGCTTCCTGCCACAGGCTGTTCTTGAAACTCAGCGACGCGAAGCCGACGATCTCGCCGTTTTCGACCGCACAAACATAGCGCTGCGCGGTGGAGCCCATCGCCCGGTCATAAACGGCGCGCAGCTTGGCGAGGTTCTGCACCTTCTGCGGCCAAAGCTGGACCAGCAGAGTCGCCACCTGCTGGAAATCTGCATTCGCACACTTACGGATCTGCGCCATAGCTGCCCTCATGCACCGGTGCCCGGTTACGACCGTTACCGAATCCCATTGCGAGCAGCAAGATAACAGAGGTTCTAGATTTTATGATTGTCGCGCTTGAGGCGCACGACCACGTCAATCCGCGACACCTTGAGGCCTTCCGGCGGTATGGGGACGTTGCGGAAACCGGTCTCGGCCGCGGTGACGCCCACCAGGCGTTTGTCGTCTTCGTAATAGAAGTACTGTTGATTATCGGAGTTGGTGTCGAAATAGCGCCGGGAGTCGATCGAGACCTCGCGCACCATCCCGGCATCACAAAAACTGTGCAGCGTGCCGTAAACCGTCGCCAGCGAAACTTTCACCCCGTGACGCAACGCAAAGCCGTGCAGGCCCTCCGCCGTCATCGCCTCGGTGCATTCCGAAAACAGAAGATGCGCCAGTTCGCGGCGCTGACGCGTCGGCCTGAGACCTGCCTTGCGCAGACGCTCAAGCGTCTCTTCGTCAAATTCGGTCATCGGCACGGATGCCTCTGTCGTCAAGAAAATTCTGTTCCCCAGACCCTGGCAAGGCGCGCTCCAAATTGCGACCGATCTTGCGTGTGGCTGTCGTTGCATTGCAACTTACAATCGATCTGTACGGTGACCGGAGTGCCGACCAAGCCCAAGTTAGGGCTTTCCCTTATATCTAGAAAAGAGTGCGTCGGACGTCAGCGTTAATTCAATGCGTGGGGCCGGCGGATGCGGCGGTGGCCATGCTTTTGTGTGTCTTACACACTATTTGCGACCGGTCGGCACAAGTTTCTAACCTTACCGGAATGGTAAGTTGCGACCGTCGCAGCTTTGCTGCTAACTTTGCTGCAATGCGGCAGAGCAGCGGACAGCGAGTCAAGGTGAACAGGGCCTCACGGCTACTGCTGAATCTTGTCGTGCTGTTCGCGTTCAGCGTGCAGAGCTTCCTAGTCCAGACCCATATT
>JAATGK010000361.1 GCA_015654715.1 Alphaproteobacteria bacterium | reverse complement strand
TGACGGTCGGTCGAACGGCCGAGCCGCTGCAAAGCCAGCGTTTCGAGTTCGAGACCGCCGACCGGGCCGAGCCAATGCAGGCCCATCTCGCCTTTCTTTGAACCGCTGGAATCGGAGATGAACCAATCGTTGCCCGGTGCAAAGAAGCTGTTGGTGCTCGCAAAAGGCGAGTCGTAATAGGTGCTGTTGACCTTGAACTGGCCGCCCCACAACGGAACCGTGGCCGCGCCGTTCACTTTCCAACCCAGCGCCATCGCCTTTTTGTGCAGATCGAAGTGCTGCACCGTGCCGGAAGGGACATCGGTGATGTCATAGAAACCGGTTCCGACGGAGTCGTCAAAGTTGCCGATCTCGGCCAACGCCAGCTCGTAAATGGATTCGCCGGCACGGCGGGTGAACTGCACCGAAGCATCCGGAACCATATGGCCGTCGGGCCAGAAATTGTTGTCGACGTCGATGACGATGCTGGTGGAGTCGACCTTCTTGCGCACCACATTGGCGACCACCACCTGACCGTGCATGTCGATGCCTTGGGCGCCGCCGCGGATGACGTCGATGCGCTCGACGTCGCCCGCCGGGATGCGCGTCAGGATGGATTGCAGATCGTCGGTCTTGGAAGTCGGACGCTGGCCATCGATCAGCACGTTGCCCGCGGTACCGGCAAAGCCGCGCGCCGACACGCCGCTGTCGAAGACGAACCCCGGCAGCCGGGAGATCATGTCGTAGGCGGTGTTGGGACGGGCGGCGGCGAAGTAAGCGGCGGGATATTGCAGCGCGCCGTTCTGATCGGGTGTGTCGGCCCACGCTGCCGAGCACATCAATGCCGTCAGAACTGCTGCTAACCCGATACGCATCACAGAATTCCCCGCTGAAACCAGTTCCCTAAGGGTGGGAACTCCCGCCTAGTGCGGCAAGAATCCGGTTTCACATAGCCATCATGCGCTACCGCTCTCGCCGCAAACTAGTGCGGCAGAGGCGCGCGGCGGGGAGGACCAAGCGCCCTTATTGCGGCGGGTAATGCGGCTCCAAAACCTGGGTCGCGGCTTCGACCATTTTGGGCAAAGCTTCGCCGACGCGGCCTTGTTTGGCTTCGGCGAGGAAGGCTTTGATGATCGCATCCCACGTGGTTTGCGGGATGTGACGGTCGACGTCACGGTCCGTCACCACTTCGACGTAGTGCTCGCCGAGCGACACGAATAGCAAAATGCCGGTCTTGCGGTCGTTTTGCGCCAGCACCCGCGAAGCAAAGGCGCGATGCGCCAGTTCCCAGCACTCCCACAACTTGGCATGGCGCGGCACCGCCGCGAGGCGCAGCGGCCAGAAGTCGAGCAGGAACATCACCACGCCCGACGTCACGATGGTGATGAGGAAGGCATTGCGCAGCGCCATCTGCGGCCAGAAGAACGCCAGCACCGCCAGCACCAGCACGCCCACAAGGCCGCCATAGACCAGCGGATAGAGCTTGTAATGGTCGCTGATTGGAACCGTCGCCACTGCGATGCGCGCCGAGGTGCGCTTCTCGGCCGCCCCAAGCGCCGCTTTCAGATTCGCACGCTGTTCGTTCGTGATCTTTTGCATCACCAGCTCCCCGAAGCGCCGCCGCCGCCGAACGATCCGCCGCCGCCGGAAAATCCGCCGCCGGAGCCGCCGCCCCAGCCGCCACCGCCACCCCAGCCGCCGCGACCGCCACCGCCAAGGCCGCCGAGCCCGCCAAGCAAAAACAGCGGCCACAAATGGCGCCCGAACACGACCAAGAAGACGATAATCAAGAAGATCGGAATGCCACCGAGCGGCGAGCCGTCATTTTGCTGCGGCTGCGGGATCGCTTCGGCGCCGGTGGGCTTGCCGACGAGAGTGCGCAGAACATTGACCGTCCCGGCGATTACGCCGCCGTCGTAATCGCCCTTGCGGAACGCCGGCAGCATCACGTTTTCAATGATCAGCTTGGACTGGGCGTCGGTGAGATCGCCTTCGAGGCCATAGCCCACCTCGATGCGCACGTTGTGGCTGTTGGGCGCGACGATGATGACGGCGCCGTTGTT
>JAATGK010000448.1 GCA_015654715.1 Alphaproteobacteria bacterium | reverse complement strand
TCAAGGCCGCGATTTCGGGGGTGGTGCGCGAAGGAGCATTGGCGGCGGCGCTCACCAGCCTGATGATTCTACTGTTCCTGGGTAGCTGGCGCTCGACGGTCATCATCGCCACTTCCATTCCGCTGGCCGTTCTTGCCGCGGTGGCAGCGCTGGCAGCCGGCGGCGAAACGCTGAACATCATGACGTTGGGCGGGCTGGCGCTGGCCGTCGGCATTCTGGTGGACGACGCCACCGTGACCATCGAGAACATCAACTGGCATCTGGAACAAGGCAAGCCGGTAAAGACGTCAATCCTTGACGGTGCGCAGCAGATCGTGACGCCCGCCTTCGTGTCGCTGCTCTGTATCTGCATCGTCTTCGTGCCGATGTTCGCGTTGAACGGCGTGGCCGGCTACCTGTTCGTGCCGATGGCCAAGGCGGTGGTTTTTGCCATGATCGCCTCGTTTGTGCTGTCGCGAACGCTGGTGCCGACCATGGCCATGTACCTGCTGAAACCGCACGTCCACGTCGGGGCGAATGAGGAACAGGCCGAAGAGGAATTGCACATGGCCGCGGGCAGGGGGCCCTTGGCCCGTCTGCAGCGCGGCTTCACGCACCACTTCGAAAAGTTGCGTGAAGACTATCGCAATATCCTGGCGATGGCGCTGGCTCATCGTAAGGTCTTCGTCATCGGCTTTCTGGGCGCCATCGCGGCTTCGTTCGTGCTGGTGCCGTTTCTGGGGTCGAACTTCTTCCCCGCGGTCGATTCCGGCCAGATCGCGATCCATGTGCGTCCGCCGGTGGGAACGCGCATCGAAAGCGCTTCGGCGATGTTCGGCGACATCGAAAGCCTTATTCGCCGGACGATCCCGCCACGCGAACTGTCGTCGATTGTCGATAACATCGGCTTGCCGACAAGCTCGATTAACATGATCTACAACAACTCAGGCACTATCGGCTATCAAGACGGCGACATCTACGTCAGCCTAAAGCCCGGCCACCGGCCCGTCGCGGATTATGTGCGCGACTTGCGCCAGAAGCTGCCCGCCGCTTTTGCGAGCGCGACCTTCTCGTTCCTGCCCGCCGACATCGTCAGCCAGATCCTGAATTTCGGTTCGCCGGCGCCGCTCGACGTGCAGATCACGGGTCCGAACGTCACGGCCGACCAAGCCTATGCGCTCGCCCTGTTGCGCCGGTTGCGCACGATCCGTGGCGTGGCCGACGCCCGCTTGCAGCAGTCCTTCTCCGCTCCCGAACTGCGTGTCGATGTCGATCGCTCGCGCATCGCCGAACTCGGGCTGACGGAACTCAACGTGACCAACAGTGTGGTGACCTCGCTCGCTGGCAGTTCGCAGACGGCGCCGACCTTCTGGCTCGATCCGCAAAGCGGCGTTTCCTATCCGATCGTAGCCCAGATGCCGGAATACAACGTCAACTCGATGGCCGACGTCGCCAATATTCCGGTGACCGGCGCTACCGCCACCGGAGCACCGACGCCGCTTCAGGTCCTGGGTGGTCTGGGTCCCATCACGCGCGACGACACCAGCGCCGTGGTAACCCACTATAACGTCAGGCCGTCGCTCGATCTCTACGCGACGCCGCAAGACCGCGATCTCGGCGGCGTCGCCGCCGATGTCCGCAAGCTGATTGCTGCCACGGCGTCCGATGTGCCGCGGGGCGCCACCGTCTCGCTGCGCGGGCAGGTGGTGACGATGGACTCAGCCTTCACCAACCTTTACTTCGGGATTCTGGCCGCACTGGTTCTCATCTATCTCCTGATCGTGGTGAACTTCCAGTCCTGGCTCGATCCCTTCGTCATCATCACGGCGTTACCGTCGGCCCTCGCCGGAATCGTCTGGATGCTGTTTGCCACCGACACGACGCTATCGGTCCCCGCGCTGACGGGCGCGATCATGTGCATGGGTGTGGCGACGGCCAACTCGATCCTGGTGGTCAGCTTCGCCCGCGAGCGCCTCAAGGCCACCGGCGATGCCGTGGTCGCGGCCATGGAAGCGGGCATAACCCGTTTTCGTCCCGTGCTGATGACCGCGCTTGCCATGATCATTGGGATGGCACCGATGGCGCTGGGGTTGGGCGAGGGCGGCGAGCAGAACGCCCCGCTCGGACGTGCCGTGATCGGGGGATTGATCTTCGCCACGTGCGCCACGCTGATATTCGTGCCGGTCGTGTTCAGCATGGTCCACGGCCGGAAATCCGCACAACCCGCGCCTACGTCACAGCCGCAATCGACCGAAGGAGAAGCTTATGCCTGATACACCCGACATCCTTCGCTACAAGCCGCCGAAACGACTGAAGGCGGCCGGCATCGTCGCCGCCGGTGTTGCCGTGGCCGTCGTGGCTTTCGGTCTGGTCGGGCGCGGCCTCGCGGCGCGCCAGAGCGAGGATTGGACGCAGGCCGAAGCCGTTCCCGTGGTGCAGATCATCAACCTTGCGGGCCGCGGGCAAGCGCCGTCGCTGGTGCTGCCTGGCGCCGTGCAGGCATTCAACAGCGCCCCGATCTATGCTCAGGTCACGGGCTATGTGCTGAAATGGTATGTCGACATCGGAACACCGGTAAAAGCCGGCCAGCTCCTGGCCGAGATTGATCCGCGTCCCTATCAGGCAGCGCTGAATCAGGCTAGCGGCGCGCTTGCTCGCGACTCCGCCAATCTTGCGGAAGCTAAGCTCGATCTCGGACGCTATCAGGCGCTGGCGGCGCAGAACGCGATTTCCAGTCAACAGCTTTCCGCCCAGAAAACAACGGCGGTTGCCGACAGCGGTGTGGTTGCCGTGGATAAGGCGAACATAGATTCGGCGCGGATCAATCTCGGTTACACGCGTATCGTGGCGCCGTTCGACGGCACGATCACCAGCCGTTCAATCGACATCGGCAACTATGTGGCGGTGGGCAATGGTTCGGGAACGCCGCTGTTCACTGTTTCCGACCGGAGCAAGCTGCGCATCTATGTGCGCGTGCCGCAAACCTATTCGGCCCAAGTGGTGCCGGGCATGACCGCGGCGTTCACCGTACCCGAGTATCCCGGCCGGGTTTTCACGGCGACGGTGCAGGCGTCCTCGAATGCCGTTGATACGACCACCGGCTCCGTGCTTGTCCAGTTGCAGGCGGACAATACAAGCGGCGCACTGAAGCCGGGCGACTATGCACAAGTCCATTTCGATCTGCATGGCAATCCCAGCGCACTGCAGGTCCCCTCCAGCGCCCTGATGTTCCGCGACAGCGGCATGGCGGTGGCCACGGTCGGGGCGGCGGGTCGCGTGGCGATCAAACGGGTCGCCATCGCTCATGATTTCGGCAGCATGGTCGAAATCGCTTACGGCCTGGGGCCGCAAGATCGCGTCATCAACAATCCGCCGGATTCCCTGCGCTCCGGCGACCACGTGCAGGTCGCCAACGCCGAGCCGGCGCAGGGCACACCGAAGGGGCACTGACTGCGAAATGGTTTAGGCATCGCTGATAAACGCCGGGTGCGATCCTTGGCCAACGATACGGGCCGTCGCGATCACAACGAGGCGACCAATGCGGCGTTGTAGATTTCCGTCATGTTGGCGCCCAGCGTGACGATCTGGACCGGCTTTTCGAGGCCGACCAGGAACGGGCCCAGCATCGACATGCCGCCGACTTCGGATAGGAGCTTGGTGGCGATCTGG
>JAATGK010000370.1 GCA_015654715.1 Alphaproteobacteria bacterium | reverse complement strand
GCCATCGAGTCGATCACGCTGGATAGCGGCGCCGCCCATCTCAAAGACGAGTTGATGCCGAAGTATGCCGAGACGGTTTACTACGGCTTCTGGTTCTCGCCCGAACGCGAAATGCTGCAGGCCCTGGTCGATAAGAGCCAGGAATGCGTCAGCGGCACGGTGCGGCTCAAGCTCTACAAGGGCAATGTGATCGTGATCGGCCGTTCGTCGCCGTACTCGCTCTATTCGCAGGACCTCGTCACCTTCGAAGACGACCAAGGCGCTTACGACCAGAAAGACGCCGCCGGTTTCATCAAACTCCAAGCCCTGCGCCTGCGCACGCTGGCGATGCGCAAAAGGAAGATGGGGAAGTGACCCATTCGTCATGGCCGGCCTCCGAGCCGGCCATCCAGGAATATCAGAGCGGACGCGTACCAAGCTGGATGGCCGGGGCAAGCCCGGCCATGACGAATTAGGTGATCATGTCCTCCAATCAAAACCAGTACGACTATTGGAACGGCGAAATCGCCACCAATTGGCTCAAGCGTCTTGAGTATTTCGAGCGCGGTTTCAGCGGTATCAACGCTGCCTTGATGGCGTTTGCGCGCCTTGAGCCCGGCATGGCGGTTCTCGACGTCGGTTGCGGCGCTGGTACCACGACCGAAGAAATCGCCGCCGCCGTCGCTCCGGGCCG
The DNA here is from genome assembly GCA_015654715.1 of Alphaproteobacteria bacterium. Lineage (GTDB taxonomy): Bacteria > Pseudomonadota > Alphaproteobacteria > Micropepsales > Micropepsaceae > Rhizomicrobium. The sequence goes on along the minus strand of JAATGK010000370.1, from coordinate 3,804 downwards.
CGTCGTCGGCCTCGACATTTCCAAGCCGCTGATCGAAGCGGCCCGCGCGCGCGCCTCCGGTGCCGCCGAATACATCGAAGCCGATGCCAGCGCGTATCCCTTTACGCCGGATTTCGATCTCGTTTTCTCGCGTCTCGGTCTGATGTTTTTCACCGATCCGGTGAAGAGCTTCGCCAATCTGCGCCGCGCGCTGAGGCCTGGTGGGCGGCTGGCTTTCCTGTGCTGGTGCCCGCAAGCCGAGATTTGCTATCTGTGGGAGCCGTATCAGGCGGCGCACGATCTGCTTCCCGTCCTCGATCCGACGCCGGATAATGAACCAGGACCGTTCGGGCTCGCCGACCGCGCCCGCACCGCGTGTCTGCTGCAAGAAGCCGGCTGGCACGACATCCGCATCGCCCGCACCACGCCGCCGTCGCTGCTCGGCATCACGCCCGGCGAGGCGGCCGAGCAGGTGATGAATATGGGACCGCTGGCGCGGCTGTTGCGCCAAGCCGATGCCGCGACCACGGCGAAGGTGCGCGACCGCATTACGCCGGTGATGGCGAAGTGGCACACCTCCGGCGGTGTTGTGCCGCCCGCCGCTTGCTGGCTGGTTGAGGCGTTCGCGTAAAGAGCAGCGACCGCAGCTTCAAACATGCGCCTTCAAGAACACTGCCGTTTCGCGCACCGCTTGGCTGTAGCGGCCCACCAGTGCGTGGCCGCCGCTGGAATAGATCACTGCGGTTCCGTCGGGTACCGCAGCCGCCACTTCGCGGGCGCGCCCGGCGGTTTGGAAGGCGTCGTCTTCGGTACTGATCGCCAGCACCGGGCAGGCGACATCCTCCAGCGCGCAGGCGCTGTCCGGCGAGCATAAGTCGAGGTCGATGCGGATGCCGCCCAGCCGCGCCCGCGCCGGCAGGCTGTCGAACAGGATGCTCCGTATGCGGCTCTTTTCCTTCGGACTGGCGCAGCGTATCACCCGGGCCGGCGTTCCGACCATCAATCCGCGCAAGGCGGGGAACAAGCCCGAAAGGCGGACCATGGCCCAGCCGAGGAAATCGTAAGCGAACAGGCGGGTCAGGACGCGGCCCAAAATACGCGTCCGGCGCGGCAGATCGGTTGCCGGCACCAGCAGCACCACCGCGGCGCAGCGCTTGGGATAGCGCACCGCGAAATGCAGCGCCGGCCACGCTCCGGCGGAAATGCCGATCACCGCGCTGCGTTCGACGCCGAGCCGGTCGAGCAGTTCGGCATAGGCATCGGCTTGCGCGGCGGCGCTGCGATCGGCCGGCAACGCGGTGCGCAAATAGCCGAAGCGTGAGGGCGCGATCAGCCGGAAGCCCTCGTTCGCCAGAGACGCAGTCATGTCGAGACCCTGATCGTAGCCGCCGCCGGTGCCGTGCAACACCAGCACCGGAGCACCGTCGCCGAGTTCGGCAAAATCGATCGGCCCGAACGAGGTCGTCGCGACCGTGCCCATCCGCTTCAGCCGCGCCTTCGTCTTCGCGATATCGTGACGATACAAAAGCGCGGTGGCGAGCCCCGCGGCAAAACTGGTAAGGATCAAAAATCGGCGCACGGCATGCTCTCCCGGTTAGGCGACACCCATTTTACTGCCGCGAGAGCATCTACGCCACATTGTCATTTCTGGTGAGTAGGGCGAGCGCGGCGCGGGAAAGTAACCCAATCTGCGGCGAAGACGATCTTCGCGGATGTTCGGAAATCAGCGCGCCCGAATTTCGGCATCGCGCGAGCGTCAAGACCGGAGCCGTCAGCCGCTCGCGGATTTCGCTTGGCTCTGCCGTTTGGCTGGAAACGGCGGAGCGTGCGGCGGCCGGAGCTTCTCGTGCGTCAATGCGCCACCTGAATGACCGAATTCGACTTCCAGCGGCAAGACGCCGTCTACATGCGGGGAAACGTGGGTTCGCCGCGGACCGGATACTACGTAGAGTATCTGATAAGCAGAGGAAACAATTTGTATCACTAACATTGTAGTTACGATAACTCCGTATTCTGGAGCAATCGTAAACCGAGAGGCCCGGATGGTTCGCAACCTTGCTTACCCCGATATCATGGCAACAGCGTCGCCGACGCTGTTCGCGAAGGGCAGCGTCAATGTCATCGGTTTCGACGGGATCAAGATCCAGGCGGGGGACCGCTGGCCTCGCATATGCGACTCCGTTTGTGCGCGTCTGGAGTCACTTCTGCACGCGAGCCTGGGACCGGGCGATTTTTCGGCGAGGATCGACGATGCCGCCTATCTGGTGGCGATGCCGTCCAGCGATCCGAGCGAGGTCAACATCGTTTGTCTTCGCGCCGTCTACAATATGTACAATTATTTTCTGGGCCAGTGCTCGTTCTCTCATATCCAGATCGCCAATGCCTCGTGCGGCAGCGACAACACGCTGGTCTTGAGCCAGCTTTCCGACGATCAGATCGTGAATTTGGCCAAACAGGCCGGCATCGACGCCATCAGCACGCCGGACCGCCGGTCGGGGACGACGGTGCTGCCGTCGCTCAGTACATTGAACGGCCGGGCGCTGAACGGTGTTACCGATGTCGCCGTGCATCACGGGGTCGCGCCTGCGCCGCCGGGTTTGGTCGTGCAGCACGGCTTTTTTCCGGTGTGGAACGCTTCTCGCTCGATGCTCCTGACCTACATCTGCGAGCCCAAAGCGATCCAGTTCGACGGACGGCGGATGCAAGCCGCACAATTGCCCACCAAAGAACGCCGCGAGTTGGAGTTGTACTGCTTCCGGGAGGGCATCGAACAATATGCCCGGTCAGCGGCGATGTACGTGCGGTTTCTGCTCGGCGTGGAGATTTCGTTCGAAGTTCTCGGCTCTCCCGTCGGACGGCGGGATGTGATCTCGATTTGCCGCAGCATCCCCTATGAATTTCGCGATTTTGTCGTCTTCCTGCTGACCGAGGTTCCGCCGGGCGTTGCCCAGTCCCGCTTGTCCGGCATGGTGACGTTGCTGAAGCCTTTCGGGCGCCGCGTGTCGGCGACGATCGCGCCGCACATGCGTATCAGCGCCGCCTATCAGGGGATCGGTCTTCACTCGATCGGTTTCGATATGCGCGAGTTCTCGCCCTACGATCCGTTTCTTGAGGATGACGGGGAATGGCTCGGGCGAACCCGGAAGAAGCTTCGTCTGCGTTCCTTCCTGCTGTCGGTCAGTGACATGCATACGCTCGACATCGCGCGGGGAAACGGCATCGATTACATGTGCGGCCCCGCTATTCTGCCGATCTGTCCCGAGCCGTTTGGCATCCGCCGCCTGTCCTGGAACGAAATATCGGAGCAGACGGTGTTCAAGTTCTGAAATCGCCGGTGCCGCGAAGACCGCGATATTACTGCCGCCTCAGGCGTATATGATGGGCAGATGACGGGGGACTGTGTAACGTCCAAATGACGAACGTCGCAGAGATCGTGCCCACGCGCGCTGCTTGACTAATGGTAACACAAATGGTACCAATTACGCAACTTGAATATCTTGATGGAGATGGCCACAGCCCGTTCGGCAATTGGCGTTCGGCAATTGGCGTTCGGAATTGGATGATCTTGCTTCGGCCCAGGTTACCGCGTCTATTTCGGGCGGGACGGCGAAACGATCGTGATCTTGCTCGCGGGCGGCACCAAGAAGCGGCAGCAGCGTGATATCGCGGACGCACAAGCGCGCTGGGCAGACTACAAACGGCGTAACGGCTGAGTGACATGCCTCTGACCAGAGATTTCAAGGAAACCGTCCTCAAGGACATGCGGGAAAATCCCGATTTCCGCGATGCCATGCTGCGCGAGGGGATCGATGCGTTGATGGCGGG
>JAATGK010000035.1 GCA_015654715.1 Alphaproteobacteria bacterium | reverse complement strand
CCGCAAGGCAGCATGCATGGCCCGCAGGGCGACATGCATGGCGATCATGACCGCTATTGGCGGCCGGAATTCCACGGCGGATTCGTGGCGCGCGATCGCGTTTTCTCCGTCTTGCGGCAACACCAGTACAGCCGTTTCGACGGTGATCCGTACTGGTTCCAAGGCCGCTTCGTGGTCAAGACTTTCGATCGCAGGGGCCGTCCGATTTTCGTCGAGATCAATCCCTATACCGGCGACTTCATCGGCGTCGTCCATTTCTGAGCACGCCGAAAGACCAAACGCGAAGGCCTGCGGGGGAAACCTCGCAGGCCTTTTTCATTTCTGCTTCGGTCATTTCTGCTTCGGGGCCCGGTCGCCAAACCACCAGACGATGGCGGTGACGGCGGCAAAGACCAGCGAATCCGAAATGGCGCTGCGCGACGCGTCGCCGGGAGCGAGCGCGAAAAACGCCGCGCACAAGAAACCGCCGAGACCAAGCGTGAGCGCCGGACGGACCAGCGCGCGCACCGCATTGACCCAGGGATAGCTGGCGCCAATCGCGGTTTCGGCTTTCAGGCTTTCGCTGAGGCCGCTCCACGACCCCGAAGAGGCGGTGACCGCCAGTTCCTGTTCGGTTTCGGCGGCCTTGGCCTTCATCTGCATATCGAGCAGGCGCTCTTCATGGCCCCATTCTTCTTTCTTTTGGGCGAATTCCTGCTTTGCCGTGAAAATGCCGATGACCTTATTGGCCACATTGCCGAGGAGACCGAAAAGTCCGCCCGTCAAGCCGCTGTCGAGGATAGAACCGAGGTCCATTGGTCTTTGCTCCTTTTTCCATAGAACCAGTGCGCGGGCCGCGCCCGCAGATCGAGATGAAGAAACGTCTGGCCGAAGCCGAAGCCGGTGAACTCGGATCGCCGCGCGTCGGACAAAAGCCGGCCGAGGTCATGGCCCGCCAGCGCCACATCGAACGCGAGCCGCTTATGCATGGACAGCGGTGCCCCGCCGACCCTGGCATTGTGCAAGGCGCATCGATGGGCGCTGTTGAGGATGATCGGCACGCCCGCCAGGCCGCGAAGCCGTTCGATCGCATCGAGCGCTTCCGGCCAGACACAGACCTCGCCGCAACAAGGGCAGGCGATTGCGCGAAGCGAGAAGTGCGGCCAGCGGGCCGCATCCCACGGCGCGCCCGCCGCGGGTCCGCAATAGTTCGCCATGTCTTGTCCTCTATCTCGCTTCCAGCGCGTCGAGGCGGGCCGCGAGACCCGCCATCACGAACTGGATCAGCTCCGCATAGCGCAGGCCGAGAACCCATTTCCGCGCACCGGCTTCGTCGAGATCCGGTTGCACTTCTTCATAGGTTTCCTCGACGTCATCCGTGACCGGTTCGAAATGAACGCACGGCTCTGCGGTGGCGGGATCAATGACCGGTGCGCCATTCGCTTCGACCAAGGGATAAGCCTGCAGAACCGGCTCCTCGCGCATCTCGCCGACCGTCGTCAGGGTCGCGACGCCGTTCGCGACCGCGATCTGTTTGCGCTCCACCGTCACGCTTTGGGTCTTCGGCCGCCGCACAATGCGCGTCCGCGTCACCGTCTTGGTCGCCGGATCGCGGCAAACGATGCCGTAGCGCAGTGGATCGAGACCCTGCGCGGCGAAGGCTGCGACCACGTCTTCGTAGATCATACCGGCATGCAGCCGCGCGGACTCGCCTTTCTTCACCACGGCGTCGCAGAATTGAAAGATGCGCAGGTTCGCCGCCAGTGCTTTGGCGGCAGCGATTTCCGCCCCCGACAAGGGGCGCACATTCGTCTTCGTTGCCGCGCCGGATGTGTTGATGGCGCCCGTGCCCGCATAGACGGTTGCCCAACGGTTCGACGACGTTCCGAGATTTTGGACGTTGTCGGAGGCTGGTTTTACGGCGCGCCCGGTGGCGGACGAGTCAAGGAAGAAAACAGAACTGTTCCCGTCGAAAAACCCCCAATGGCCATTGCCGCCAACGCCGGGACCGATGCGCCAGGTGCGCGGATCGGCGGGGTTGGTGTCGGTCCAATATGACGTGTCCATCGCCGTACTGTTGGTCGTAATGTGCAACGGCCCCAGCGGGGACGGCGTATTGAGGCCGAGAAAATTGTAGCTGCTCCCGTTGATGTTCTGGGTCGTCAGGGTGATCGCGACCCCGGTTGCACTGTCGGCGATGCCGGTGGAACGGAAATTTGTCGCCGTTCCGGAAAACGCCGGCGACGACAGCGTTTTGTTGGCGAGCGTCTCGGTACCGGATTTGGTTGCCGCATCTCCGGCATTGGCGGCGGCGCGGAAGTAGCTGCGCTCGCGCCAGTTGCCGCTGGCATCCGAGGCATAGATGCCGACATCGCCCGCAGCCGTGGTACGGGACGCGCCGCCCAACAGGATCAGCGTGGCGGCATTATGAGTCAGCGTCAGCGCTTGGGCGAAGCGCACGAAGCGTAGCTTGTTGGCGCCGGTGCCGAACGAGGTGATCGCGGTCGTGCCGGTGATCTGCACAAACAACGCGCCTGCCGCACTAAGATCGCAAATTGCCGCCGACGCGATCGCGATTTCGTTTGCCGAGAGCAGGGAATTACAGTCGGTCCAGGTGCCGCCCAGATAAACGATGAAGGCGCCGGTCGTCACGACATAGGCGCGCAGGCCGTTGAAGGGCATATAAAAGCGCCAGGCGCCATCGAGGCACGCGGCGATCTTGTAGGCATAGCCGCTCCAGGCCCCGGTCGGGTTGCCGCCGATGAGATAGGCATCGCCATCCTGCGGCGACGCCGGCGGTGTGTTGGAGAACTGGCCGAGCAGGCAGAGATCGACAAGAGCATCGAGCTGCGCCAGAGCTTCGTTCCAAGTG
>JAATGK010000377.1 GCA_015654715.1 Alphaproteobacteria bacterium | reverse complement strand
GCGGCGATTTGGCCCTTGATCACCCAGTAGAGCGAACCGCCGTCGATTAGTTCGTCGATCCGCTTGGGCATCTTGCGGGTGACGTGGACAAGTTCGAGCGGTTGTTTCTTCTTGCGGCGTTCCTTGATCCGGGCATTTTGCCAATCCACCAAGTCCTGAACGGATTCGACGCCGACGCAAAGTTTCACGAGATGAACGGTCATGGACCTGTCTTAGCCAAGCCGAGCGGAGACGCCAAGGCGGTGGAGGGGGACATCCACAGGCAGCTATTGCGGAAAATACCTATCGTAACGGAAGTACGCCGGCAGGACGTGAATTTGTCCAGGATTTGCGCGCTGGTTTTGCTCTTCCCGCATCCGGTCCCGGAATCGCCGCGGCCGATAGCGCAAAAAACCGCGATGTCGTTTCAGAGGCTCTTAACGGGGCCCTGACAGGTTGCGGTAAAAGCGGAAGGTGACAATGTTCCAGTTGATGTACGTCTCGATGGCGGCATGGAAGATGGAGAACGACGATCTCAATTCCATTCTCGATGTATCGCGGGCCAACAACTTCCGCTTGGGTGTAACCGGCCTGCTACTCCACCTCGACCGGGGCTTCCTGCAAGTGCTCGAAGGCTCCAAGGGCGCCGTGCTGGAAATCTTCGGCCGGATCGAGCGCGATCGCCGTCACACCGGCCTGCGCATCCTGTTCCAGCAAGACGTGCCCGAACGCCTGTTCGGCGACTGGAACATGGGTTTCGACCGCTGGACGAAAGACGCGCCGCGCACCGCCGGCATGTTCGAAATCACCGCGGACGCGATACAAAATATCATCCTGCCCGAGAAGGCCGCGGAAATCGCGATCCTTCTCAGGAATTTCTACAAGGTGAACGCCGGAAGCTGCGCGGCGTAGCGGCTAGTCAATAATCTTTAGGACCAGCTTCTTGATCGCGAACACCACCGTGTCCAAAACCAGGAACACGATGTAGGACGCCACCGCCGTCTTGGCCAATGCCAGATCGAACGCCGGAAACACCAACGCCGCGTGGTTCAAGACCACCGGACTAACCGCCTGCACCGCCAGAAACACCACCGTCGCCACCACCGGAATGATGATCACGCCGGCGAATTGTTTGGTGATCAGACCGAAGAACAGAGCGATCACGGCGACGTAAATGTACGTCGGCGAAACCAGTAGACTGTGCACAAATCCGACGAAATACGGCGAAAAGCTCGTAATGATATGCATGATTAGACCCCCTAGCCCAAGCCAACACTCTACGCCAACCTAGGCGCGAGCGCTATCGCATCAGTGAGATGCGGTGACGGGTTTTAGAAGACGGGTCCGGAGGAAAAAGAACACCGCGATCAGAATTATATAGCCGACATATATCGCCAGCCAGTTGTGCCATGTCGTCAGGTTTAACAGCGCCGGCAGTCGAATTGAGGCGCCATGGTCGATCGCCGGAGCCAGCGTCAGTGCGACGATGTGAAAGACCAGCGCGGCGAGCGCTATTTCCCAGAGCTTCTTCCAGGCCGAAAGTTGAAAGGATGCAATCAAGGCAATTATCAGCCCGAGCACTGCATTAACTTGGTTAAAGCCAGACCGCAACAGGTCGAGCCCCGGCGCGAAAAAGTTCAAGATCGTGTCCATCGCATTACCCCTCAGAATTACCCAAGCGGGAGCAGACAACAGACCGCGGAAGTTTTCAATTCAGACGTGAAGGCTTTCCGACGTGGAGCTCAGCCGCCGAGCAGCGTGCGCCAACCAAACACCAAGACCCCCAAAAAGCCGCCGAGAACGAACACGACCATGAAGAAGATGGCGCAACCCAGCCCACAGCCGCCGCACCCGAGTGCGCGGATGAACGGCGGCGCATTAAGATAAATCCGGGTCTCTGGCGGGCGGTACGGATCGGACATCGGCAGAACAGCTAAGCAACGGTTGTGCTTAGCCTGTTTCAGCGCCGCGACCAAGGGGCGGCGGTCGGAAGCCGTCCGCCCTGTGGAGGACCGTTACGCGGTTTTGCCGCGCTCGGCCACCATTTCGGCGAGCCAACCTTGCGGCTCGTCGTCGATGTCGAAGTTGAAGTGGTTCGGAACCGCCTTCACCACTTCGAGTTCCGGATACTTGGCTTTGATCTCGTCGACCGTGCGCGCCTTGAGGACGCCCCACACTCCGGCCTTGCCGAAGTCGTACGAAACCAGAAAATCGATCTTATTCTGCATCAGCTTATCATCTCCAAAGCCACCACCGTTACCTCACTCCCGCCGACGCAGAGCGATGCAACACCTTTGTTCGATCCGCGCCGCTTAAGCGCGGGTACCAGCGTCACTACTTCTGTGTGCTCTTGAACATCCAATCGGATGACCAAGGACACACACCCCCCTCATTTCGAACCCGTCCACACCGTCGACCACCCAGCCCGCCAAATCTTGCGAACCGCCCCGACGGGGCCGTCGTGAACCAGCGCGACTCGACTGCGGAGCTCGCCAATCAGACGATACGCGCAATGAGCTTAATGCTCTGTGACCGGACGCGGCTTCTAAGCTTCGAAGGAGAGCTGCCTGGAACCGTGAAGGGCCGGATTTCGGCGCCGCAGTCGCCAACCCCTTCGGCGCGCCGGCCCCGGACCATTGACCTGGCGGCGCCCAAATTGTGGGCGGAGCAGGAAATTTCAATTTATCCCGTGAGAATTGAAGTGGGCGCTGTAAAGCTTGTCGCTTTCCTGGATGTGGTGCTTCAGCCAATCGCGCAGGAAATTCAGCGTTTCCATGCCGAGACCGGCCGTGCCGGCCTGGAACTTCTGGATCTCGACCATTACCTGGGCCTTGAGCTTTTCATGCTCGCGCTTGTGTGCCGCGGCACCAGCGTAACTGGTCTCGGCGAAAAGCTTCTCCTCGCGCTGAAAATGCTCGACCGTGTAATTGGCGAGCCGGCGCAGCACGCCGCCGACAACCTCATTACTGTGTCCGGCGAGCATGCCGGAATGCAACTCATTGATCATTGCGATGAGCTTCTTGTGGTCCTCGTCGAGCACGCGGACACCAACACTCATCGCCGGACTCCAGGTAAGCAAAGCCATGACGCGCTTCTCCCGTATGACGCGCCAGCATACTCGTTTGCGTGTGTTAAGAACTATTACAACTCAATAGTAGGTATTTTCCCGGCCGCTGTTGCGGCAGGCCTCGCCGCGCCGTCGTGGATCAGACGCCAGCACTGGCGCGCCGCAGGAGGGTTCCCGTCACTTCAAAGGGAAAGAGGGTTTGCCAAGCGTAGCTCGCTGGGGCGGTCCGGCTTTGCCAAAGGGCTATGCCGGATAACGTTCGCTCACATTGCGAGCGAAGACTGGTGCGGCCGAGAAGATTCGAACTTCCACAAGATTGCTCCCGCTAGCACCTCAAGCTAGTGCGTCTACCATTCCGCCACGGCCGCAGCGTCGGGGCGCGGGGTGTAGCAAACCCGAAAGCGCTTGTGAAGGGCTTGGAATTCAGCCGAAAAACGCCGGGACAGGCGGCGCGGGCGGCAAACCGCCGCGTCTGTCGCTTACTTTCCGTAATAGAGCTCGTAGAGCGGCCTGGGGGCGCTAGCAGTTCGCTCGCGCGACGTCCCTAGATGCCCTCGCCGTCGATGCCGACGTGGATGCCGCACTCGTCTTTTTCGAGACCGGCCCAGCGGCCGTCGCGGTAGCTTTCGCCGTCCTTGACGCGGCGCGTGCACGGCATGCAGCCGATCGAGGGATAGCCATCATCGACCAACGGATGGCGCGGCAGATCGTGGGCCGCGAGATAGTCGTCAAGCTGCTCTTGCGACCACCCCGCCAACGGATTGAAGCGGAAGCGGCCTTCGAAGAACTCAACCGCCTGCATTTCGGCACGGGCGTGGGTCTGGAAGCGCTTGCGGCCGGTGATGGACGCGTCGAAGCCTTCAAGCATGCGGCGCAAGGGTATGACTTTGCGGAAGGCGCAGCAGGCGTCGGGATCCTTCGACCATAGCGTCCCTTCGGGATCGAGATGGGCCCGGTCGGCCGGATGCGGGGCCACGGCGCGCAAATCACCCAGGCCGAGCAAATCCTGCAGCCGGTCGCGGTAACGCATCGTCTCGCCGAACAGCTTGCCGGTGTTGAGGAACAGGACCGGCGTGTTGGGATCGATTTCCGCCGTCATGTGCAAGAGTACGGCGGATTCCGATCCGAACGACGACACCAGCGCCGCCCGTTTGGGAAACTCGGTTATGGCGAGCGCGACAATGCCTTGCGCGTCCCGGCCCTTGGCTTGGGCCTGAAGCTGCTTCAAACGCACTTCAGTGCTCTGGTCCAGAACCTCACGCCGGTCGCCGACGCGCGGCGCTCCACTGATGACCGTTACCGCACTCAACTGAGCCACCCCTTTTCTTCGATGATTTTTCGCGTGCGGCCGGAGATTTCGTCGGCCGGGACGCCCTCGCCGCGCCAGCGCTCGCGCGCATTACCCAATTCCACCGATCGCGCGTCCCACTCGGGACCGAAATGCTGCTCCAGCCACTCGCGGACGCGCCGCGCCAGGCCGGGCGCGCGGCCACGGGTCGAGATGCTGAACAACAGGTCGCCGCGGCGCAGGATGGCCGGGACATGGAAGTCGCACTGCGAGGGGATGTCCTCGACATTGACGAGAATGCCGGCCCGGCGGGCGCGCGCAGCCAAAGCCACAGACCGCTCCGGGTCGAGCCCGGCAATGAACAGGATGGTGAGACCGCTGAGATCGGCGTCAAGGCCGAGGGGGACCGGCGTGACGCCAGCCCCGACCAGCAGCCTATGGCGGCGTTGCAAGGCTTCGCCTTCGCCCGCCAGGCCGATTTTGGCCGATTCTGGTATCAGGATTATCGGAAGCACAGTCCGCCCTCAAGGAACTACACTGAAGTAGGAGCCTTAGAGGATAAATGCAAGAACTGTATGTGTAATTACGATAAAGCCAGTAGAGATATGTATTTTAGTTATAGCCGCGCAGAATCTCGAGGACGGACACCCCGATCTTGTCGCCCTGGATGACGATTTCGCCCCGTGCAATCGGCTTATCGTTGGCCAGGATCAGGACCGGATCGTCTTGGCAGGAGTTAAGTTCGATCACCGCACCGCGGCCCATCCGGAGAAGTTGGTGCATGGGAATGACCGAGCGGCCCAGCACGACGGAAATTTCGACTTTGACGTTGTGGAGATTGTTCAGCATGGGCCATACCCTGGAGAGCGAAGCACATGCTTAGGCTGCCATGCTTTCCCAACCGTTAACCGCCACTCCGCAATGGTCCATCCGGCCAGGCTTGCTGCCCTACCCTGAGGCCGTGGCCTTTATGGAGGCGCGTGCCGCCGCCATCGCCGAGGGTACAACCTCCGAGATGGTCTGGCTGGTGGAACACCCGCCGATCTACACCGCCGGCACCAGCGCCCGCGAGGAGGACCTGCTCGACGCCCGTTTTCCGGTGTTCCAGACTGGACGCGGCGGCCAGTACACCTATCACGGCCCCGGCCAGCGCGTCGGCTATGTGATGCTGAACCTGCGCCACCGCGGCGGTGACGTGCGCCGTTATGTCCACGATCTCGAAGAGTGGCTGATCCGAACGCTGGCCCGCTTCGACGTCAAAGGCGAACGGCGTGAGGGCCGGGTCGGCATCTGGGTGGTGCGAGGCAGCCGCGAAGACAAGATCGCGGCCCTGGGCGTGCGTGTGCGCCGCTGGGTGACCTTTCATGGCGTCGCCCTGAACGTGGCGCCCGATCTCACGCATTTCGGCGGCATCGTGCCTTGCGGCATCCACGGCTTCGGCGTGACCAGCCTGGCCGATCTCGGCGTCGCGGCGACCATGGCGGAGGCAGACGTGGCGCTGAAGGCCGCCTTCCAAGAGGTGTTCGGGCCGGTGGCCTGAAGTTACGGCACCAGTTTCATCACCAATGGCACCAACACCGCGGTGAGCAGGCCGTTCAGCGCCAGCGCAAGTCCGGCGAAGGTGCCGGCGACTTGGCTGTCGTGAAAAGCGCGCGCGGTGCCGATACCGTGACCGGCAAGGCCCGAGGCAAAGCCGTGCGCGGCGTGATCGTGGACGCGCAACAGACGCGTGAGCGGTAGCGCGATGACACCGGTGAGGATGCCGGTGACGACGACCATGGTGGCCGTCAGCGACGGCAAACCGCCGACGAGTGCAGCGATACCCATGGCAATCGGCGTGGTGACCGATTTCGGCGCCAGCGACGCCAGCACGACATGGGGGGCGCCAAAGAGCCACGCGATCCCGACGGCGCTGACGATGGCGGTGAGCGATCCGGCGAACAACGCGACCAAGATCGGAACGGCGAGCCGGCGCATGCGCTTGAACTCGGCCGCCAGCGGCACGGCGATCGCGACCGTCGCCGGGCCGAGCATGAAATGCACGAACTGGGCGCCTTCGAAATAGGTCGTATAAGGCGTCTTGGTGAACCACAGCAGCGCGGCCAGCGGAATCATCGCAACCAGAATCGGGTTGGCGAGCGGATGGCGGCCGGTGGCCCTGGCAAAGATATCTGCGAGGACATAAGCGATGAGGGTTGCAAACAGCCACAACAGCGGCGTCGCCGACAGATAAACCCAAAGCCGCACGACATCCTGGCTCATTCGCGATCCTCCAGCTTCATGTGGTGGACCACAAAACGGAACACCAGCGCGGTGACCGCGATCGCCAAAACCGTGGATCCCAGGATCGCCGCACCGATGGCGAGACCTTGCTTCTGGAGCAGCGGCAGGAACTGCACGATACCGACCGCCGCCGGCAGGAACAGCAGCGACAGGTTGCCGAGCAGCATCGTCGCCGCCGCCTCGCACATCTTGCGCAGCCGGACGCTGGCGATGCAGCCGATCGCGAGCATCGTCATGCCAACGACGGGCCCCGGTATGCCGACATGCAGCACGCGGACGAGAACTTCGCCCGCAAGTTGGAAGCCGAGCAGAATGGTGAAGGCTTGCAGCATCAGTAGGTCGAGGCCAGAGAGAAGCCCTTCCGCGTCGGCGGATCGGCGCGGTGAAGTTCGATGTTGGTCACCTTGGCGCCGCTTGGTCCGCGCATGCAGCAGCCGACGAACTCTTCTACCTGCACGTTTGGGCCCGACACCAGGAGTTCCACGGTGCCGTCGAAGACGTTACGGACCCAGCCATCGAGGCCGAGACGGCGCGCCTCCATGATGGCGAAGTGGCGATAGCCGACGCCTTGCACGAAGCCTTCGATTTTCACGCGCAACGTGGTGAGGTCGCCTTCGGCAGCCATAGCGTGTCCTTTGCACTTCGAAAATCGCACGCGTGAAGCACCTGCGCAACGGGCACGGCGTCTCAGGCGAATTCTAAGATCACGTCGTTGAGCGCGAGATTGTCGCCCGGCTTGACCTTGATCTCGCCGATGACGCCGTCGCGTTCGGCGATCAGCACATTTTCCATTTTCATGGCTTCCACCACCGCCAGCGGCTCGCCGGCCTTCACCTCCTGGCCGCGGTCGACGATGATCGAGACGACCAGCCCCGGCATCGGACACAACAACTTTTTCGAGGTGTCGGCCTTGGCGCGTTTCGGCATGAATTTGGCAAGTTCCGCCGCCCGCGGCGCCCGCACAGCAACCAGCGCCTGATAGCCGCCTTGGCTGAGGCGATAGGCACCGGGCAGACGCGTGAGCTGGATGGCGTATTCCTGACCCTCGTCACGCAGGCGCAGCACCGGCTGACCCGGACGCCAGTCGATCCCGGCGGTAAAATCGGTGCCGCCCACCTTACAGAACAACTTGCCGCCGGTAAGGAACGCATTGTCGACGGCAAATTGCTCGGCGTCGAGCGTCACCGTGAATTTTTCCGAGCCATGGAATGGGCCATTGAGGGTGCCGGAAATGCCGCTGGCGCGTTTGGTCCGCGCCAGTTTCGCCGCCACCGCCGCCGCCACGAACCGCCGTTTGGCAGGGGCATCCATCGCCCGGCTCTTGAAGCCTTGGGGAAATTCCTCGGCGATGAAAGCGGTGGAGAGGCGGCCCTCGCGAAAACGGGCGTTGTGGGTCAGCGCACTTAGGAACGCGACGTTGTGCTTGATGCCCGAGAGGACGAATTCGTCGAGCGCCACGCTCATGGCATTGATCGCCTCAATGCGCGTCGGCGCGTGGGTGGAGACCTTGGCGATCATCGGATCGTAATAGATGGTGATGTCGTCGCCTTCGTGCACGCCGGTATCGATGCGCAAGGTCGCTCCGCCGATCGTGCCCTCCTGCGGCGCGTGATAATGGACCAGCCGCCCCGACGACGGCAAAAATCCGCGGGCCGGATCTTCGGCATAAATGCGGGCTTCGAGCGCCCAGCCCTGCCATTTGACGTCTGGCTGCGCCAGCGGCAGTTCCTCGCCCGCGGCGGCGCGGATCATCAGCTCGACGATATCGAGGCCGGTCACCATTTCGGTGATGGTGTGCTCGACCTGCAGGCGAGCGTTCATTTCAAGGAAGTAAAAATTTTTGTCTTTGTCGACGGCAAATTCGACTGTGCCGGCGCTGTCGTATCCGGCACTCCTAGCGAGCGCCACCGCGGCGGCACACATCGCGGCGCGCATCTTGGGATCGACGAACGGCGACGGGGTCTCCTCCAGCACCTTCTGATAGCGGCGCTGGAGCGAGCATTCGCGCTCGCCGAGATGAATGACATGGCCGTGACGGTCGCCCATCACCTGCACTTCGATGTGGCGCAACGGCGAGATGTATTTTTCGAGGAACAAACGGTCGTCGCCGAAACTGGTGCGCGCCTCGTTGTGCGACGACAGCAGCGCTTGGCGCAAATCCTTTTCGCTCCTGACGATGCGCAGGCCCTTGCCACCGCCACCGGCCGAGGATTTCACCATCACCGGGTAACCGATCTCCGCCGCGATGCGGGCAGCGTGACCGACGTCGATCACTTCGCCGACATAACCGGGGATGGTGACGACGCCCGCCGCCTTGGCGAGCTTCTTCGAATAGATTTTGTCGCCGAGACGGGCGATGGCTTCGGGCGACGGCCCAATGAAGGCAAGCCCGGCGACGCGCGTGACGGCTTCGGCAAACGCCAGCCGCTCCGACAGGAAGCCGTAGCCGGGGTGAATCGCTTCGGCACCGGTGACGCGGGCCGCTTCCAGGATGGCGTGGGTGTTAAGGTAGGACTGGGCCGCGGGGGCCGGTCCGATGGCGACGGCTTCGTCGGCCAGCTCGGTATGCAGGGCGCCGCGGTCGGCGTCGGAATAGACCGCCACTGTGGCGATTCCCATCCGCCGGACGGTCTTGATGATT
>JAATGK010000183.1 GCA_015654715.1 Alphaproteobacteria bacterium | reverse complement strand
CTGTTCCGCATACAGTCCTGAGACAAAGGAAGAATATTCTGCCGCGTTGGGAAATATGTGCCGGGCAACCCCGGATACCGCGCCAACCATCGCAAAAGTCCGGCGCGACGGTTGTTGCCGGGTGCAGCGTTAAACTCCAAGGGCGCTGGAACACGCGCACTAAGCGGCGAAAACGGCCTCACGGCGCCCGCCCGCGACTGGGACATTTTGTTACAATTAGTTATCCGAAGGACAAGTTGCGAATGTTTTCCGAGGTCCAACCGGTTTATGAAATTGTCCGCGAGGATGGTGTCCGGTCTGCGACCGGCGATATCGTATCGCGCCAAGCGGGAGAGCTAGGGGTGTACAGTTCGCGTATTGGGGCGCGTACCGGCGGAGTCGCTGCGCCGCAGCTCGCCCTGTCCTCATGTCGGGGGGCGATGTGATGACCGAGCAATTGGACGGCCAGGAAATGGCCCTCAAGCCGGAGGAGGGCTATCACATCCTCTTGGTGGAGGATGAGCGCAGCGTTCGCGATCCGCTCGGCCATTATCTGCAGCGCAACGGATTCCGTGTGACGATGGCAAGCCACGCGCTCGAAGCCCGTCATCTCCTCAGCCGTTACAAATTCGATCTCATCATTCTCGATATCATGATGCCGGGCGAAGACGGGCTCTCGCTTTGCCGTTCGATCCGCGAAAAGCTCGACATTCCGACCATCCTGTTGTCGGCCAAGTCGGAAGAGACTGATCGCATCATCGGGCTCGAGATGGGTGCCGACGATTATGTCGTCAAGCCGTTTGCGCCCCGCGAGCTCTTGGCGCGCACCAAGGCGGTGATCCGCCGGGCCCAGTCGGTACCGCGGTCGCGCCGCCTTCCCGTTCAGAAGACAATGCAGTTTGGCACCTGGAAGCTGAAGACCGGCGCCCGGCAACTCCTCGGCGACGACGGCGTCGTGGTGCCGCTGTCGACCGGCGAGTTCAATCTGCTGCTCGCCTTTCTGGAACGCCCGCACATTGTGTTGTCGCGCGATCAGTTGCTCGATCTGACCCAAGGGCGCGAGGCTTCGGCGTTCGATCGCTCGATCGACAATCTCATCAGCCGCGTGCGCAAGAAGATCGAGCCCGACTCCAAGAATCCGACTTATATAAAAACGGTTTGGGGCGGCGGTTACAGTTTCGTGACCGAGGTACAGTTGGTGTGATCGGGCGCGCGCGCTTCACTCTTGGCTCATGGAGCACGTTCGGGCAAACGGCGCTCTTGATCATTGCGGCCCTGTTCCTGGCGCAGTTCTTCGCCATCTTCCTGACGCGCAACGTCATCGACCAGTGGCAGACGTCCAGGGTGGTCGAACCGGCGATCCGCCGTTTCACCGATGTCGCCAGCCGTGTCTCGCAGATGCCGGCGGACCGCCGCGAGAGCTTCATGGTGGCGTCCAGAACGGTGGGCGAACGCTTCTGGCTGACCCGCGATATGTACATGCCCCCGTTCGGCCGTCAGCAGGACATCGAAGCCGAACTGTCGACGGCGTTGCAGAAACGCTCGGTGCCGTTCTTGGCTTTGCTGGTGTTCCGCCACGAACACAGCGGCTGGCACCTGTTGCCGCTCAGCGCGCCGCCGCCCGGGGCTGAAGGTTCCGGCGGACCGATGCCGTGGCCTGGCGACCGGATCCAGCCGGCCAGCCAAGGGTTTGATGGCCCGCCGCCCGATCGCACCAACGACGACATTCGCTTGGCCGCCCAGTTGCCGGACGGGATTTGGCTGGTCGGCCGCTTTCATGTCTTCCGGCCGTTTCCGCTGATCCTCAATCCGCTGTTCTTGTCGCAGATCGCCTTGTTCGTGATCCTGCTCAGCGCGACGTTGTTCTGGGCCTCGCGCATTTCGCGGCCGCTCCGCATTCTGGCCGAGGCCGCTCAAGTGCTGCAGCCGCAGGAGAAGTTCGAGCCCATTGCCGTGAAAGGTCCGCGCGAAGTGCAGGTGGCGATCTCTTCTTTCAACACCATGGCGCAGCGCGTGCGCGATCTGTTGGCGGAAAAGGATCGCATGTTGAGTGCCATCGGTCACGACCTGCGCACGCCGCTCGCCTCGCTCCGCATCCGCGCCGAATCTGTCGAGCCGGAAGCCGAGCGCGCCAAGTTCGTCGAAACCATCGACGAGATGACTGCGATGGTCGAAGAAATCCTCGGCCTCGCCCGTCTCGGCCATTCCACCGAGCCGAAGCAACTTGTTGATCTTTCGGCGCTGGCCGATACCGTGGTGGAAGAGTTCCGCGGTCTCGGCAAGGATGTGACTTTTATCGAGGCGCCGCGCACCACGGTAACGATGCAGGTCAATCTGGTGCGCCGCCTCTTGCGCAATCTGATCGACAATGCGGTGAAGTACGGCGAGAAGGCGCAAGTTTCCATCCGCACGAGCGATGGTACCGTCGAACTCGTGATCGAAGACGAAGGTCCCGGCATTCCCGAGAGCCAGCTCGGCGAGGTGTTGCAGCCGTTCACGCGCCTCGATCGTTCGCGCAGCCGTACCACCGGTGGCACCGGCCTCGGCCTGTCCATCGCCGACGCCATCGCCAAAAGCCAAGCCGCCACCCTGATCCTCGAAAACCGCGACGGCGGCGGCTTGCGCGCCACCGTGAAGTGGACGGCAGCGGAATAGCGCTCGGCTTCGCAGCCGGCGTAGCAGCGAAGGCAGGCGAAGGGGTCTTGAAATTGTCTGCCTCGCTTCCCATTTCTAAAAGGCTCTTTGACAGCGCCGGAGAAGACGTCGCTGCGCCGCATTCGCACGACGCAAGCTGGCGAAAAACGAATGTACAGTTTAGAGGGATTCGAATTCGATTCTGGTAGTTTTGCCGCCCACTCCCCACGCGGGGACCTTGAAAATGAATGGTCCGGTCACCTTTGTCAGGGGGAAGGAGGGGGAGAAAAATCGCGACTCTTGAAAAACCAAAATCAAGCCCTGGCGCATTTCACCCGTTACAGGGACCAGCGATTGTGGTCGGGCGCAGCGGCCTCACCGTCAATGTTGTGGAATGTCAGGCGCTCTTTGGTAGCCGTCGCTTCATCAGCGCCAACAGACCGGCAAGTAAAGCGCGCCAAACCTTCGCGCGCCGCACGGTGCCGCCCAACCCAGGGGTAGCCGCGCCCCGTTTCTGACGTCTGCATGGCTGTTATGTTGGAATCGACCACATTTGCCGCCAGCTTGCTCTCTCACAGCTAGGGGCGGCATGCTACGAGGTGACCGAACCCTGCTGCGATAGCCCATGTCCATCCGTTCGTTTGATGCGTCGAAATCTTTGCCTTTGAGTGTCGTTGATTTGTTCACGATCGGTATCGGGCCCTCGAGTTCGCACACGGTCGGGCCGATGCGCGCCGCGCACGCCTTTGCCGAAGCGGCGTTGGAGCGCGGCGTTCCGGTGTCGCTCAAATGCGATTTATACGGCTCTTTGGCCCTGACCGGCCGCGGCCATTCCACCGACGATGCGGTGATGCTGGGCTTGTCAGGCTGGCTGCCCGAGACGGTCGATCCCGATGATGTGGCGGCACTGGTGGCGTCGGTCGGCGACAAAGGCCGCCTCACGCTGGCCGGCACAGCCGAGATCCCGTTCCGGCGCGAGGATGTGGTGTTCCGCACCGGCGAGTTCCTCAAGGATCACGCCAACGCGATGGTTTTTACCGCGGTTTACGAAGACGGCGTGCCCTTCAGCCGCACCTATTTGTCGATCGGCGGCGGCGCCATCACCGTTAAGGGGCAGGCGCCCATCCGGATCAACAGCGCGATCGTCCATCCGTTCCACTCTGCGACCGAGTTGCTGGCCACCGGCGAACGCCACAAGCTCTCGTTTGCCGAGATCATGTGGGCGAACGAGGCGGCGTGGCGTTCGCGCGTTGAGACCGAGGCTTTCATCGACTCCGTGCGCTTGGCGATGCTCAAATGCATCGACCGCGGCTGCCACAAGGACGGCGTCTTGCCCGGCGGCCTCAACGTTTCGCGCCGCGCCAAGCACCTGCACGAAAACCTTATGGCGCGCGGCCCGCGCTCCGATCCCTCGCTGGTGTTTGAATGGGTCAGCCTTTATGCGCTGGCGGTCAACGAGGAAAATGCAGCCGGCGGGCGGGTCGTCACTGCGCCGACCAACGGCGCCGCCGGCGTGCTGCCGGCCGTCCTCAAATACTACGAGGTCTTCATCCCGACCGCGACGCGCGAAGGCTCGCGCACGTTCTTGATGACCGCGTCGGCGATTGGGTTTCTCTACAAATCGCGCGCCTCGATTTCGGGAGCGGAGATGGGCTGCCAGGGTGAAGTGGGCGTCGCCTGCTCGATGGCGGCTGCGGGATTGGTGGCGGCGCTTGGCGGCAGCAACGCGCAAATCGAGAACGCCGCTGAGATCGGCATGGAGCACAATCTCGGTCTGACCTGCGATCCGATCAAAGGGCTGGTGCAGATCCCGTGTATCGAGCGCAATACGATGGGGGCCGTCAAGGCGATCAATGCGGCCTATCTGGCGCTGCAGGGCGACGGGCGCCATGTGGTTTCGCTCGACGCCGTGATCGAAACTATGCGTCAGACCGGTAACGACATGCGCACCAAATACAAGGAAACCGCCCTTGGCGGCCTCGCCGTCAATGTTGTCGAGTGTTAGGTGGACGCCGTTTCATCAACGCCGGCGGAGTTAGCCGTGAGCCGCGCCAGCATCTCAAAACACGCCCGCGCATTGTGATAAGGACATTTCCACGGACCGATGAGATACGCTTCTGGGTCTTCGTTCATGGTGAGGACGTGTCCGTCGGGAGCCAGTTTGGCATGCCACTCGCCATGGTCGCGATTGACTATTCGTTCCTGGATGAATCTCCAAATTTGCAAAGCGGCATGGCGAAATTTGTCGTCGCCGGTAAGCTGATAGGCGTTAAAGAAGCCAACGAGCGCTTCGGCCTGAACCCACCAGTGCTTGGTGCCGTCGATCATGGGCCTGTTGCTCCGGGCTTCGTAATTAACACCGCCGTTCGGATCGAGGCCGTTGCGGAGAACAGAGTCCGCAAGCCTTATCGCTGCGTTCCGGGCGCGTTCCAACTGTTGCGGAGACCCCAAAACTTCGGCCGCCTCGACGATCAGCCAACTGGCCTCGATGTCGTGACCAAAAGAAATAGTATCCGATTGCGAGGTCCACTCTTCGTCAAAAAACAGGCACAAGTGGCTCCCGTCGGGGGCTAGTATACGATCAAGCGTGAGGTCGACGAGTTTGGACAGCTCGACCTTCAGTGCTTCGTCGGGATCGGCGCGCAGGAGATTGGTATAGGCCTCCATCACATGGAGATGCGTGTTCATGGTTTTTGGACAATTGATATCCTTCTCCGACAGCCGCATATCGCGTAACGGAGTCCAGTCTTGTCCAAGCGCTTCGATGTAGCCACGATATCTTTGATCCGCACTATGCTGCTCGATCAAGGCGTGCATCTGGCGGGCGGTGCTGAGGCTCTCTTTGTCTCCGGTCAGTTGATGATATTCGGCCAGGCCGTAAATGCCGAACGCTTGGCCGTATATCTGTTTGCGTGTCGATACGGGAGTTTCGTCGCTGTCCACCATCCAATAAAGGCCGCCGTATTTGCGATCCCAGAATTTGTCCATGAGGTATTTGTAGGCGCGCTCGGCCATTGGCCGGTAGTCAGGGCCGAAGCGACGGGCTGCAACTGAAAACGTCCATAAAATACGCGAAATGACGACGCTGGCGCGGGGCGTTGCATTGTCGACATTAAGGTATTCATCGACAACGCTGTTAAAACCTTCCGCCTGATCTGGGGCATGGCGCATCCAAAACGGAAGGATGTTGCCGAGCAACTCGGCACGAATGCCGTCGAGCCACACGCGATCAGTAATCTGTGTCATTATGCGATACTCCAAATCAAAACGTACGCGCGTTTGTTCCCCGACGTTCGGCGGCACAATCTACCCGGAACATGAACTCGCTTGGATTTGAGTCCTCTTCGCCGCCCGCAGGGTGTTTAGGGTGCCGACGTCGAGCCGCGGACGACGAGTTTGTGGTCCAACACCAGGTTCTGGGGACTTTCATCTTCATCGCCCAACAGCAGGATTGAAAGCGCGGCGTAGGCCATTTTTTTGATGGGCTGGTTGCAGGTCGTCATCTGCGGCCAAACGATCTTGGCTATAACGGAGTCGTCGACGCCTGCGACAGACAACTGGTCCGGCACGGTTATGCCCATGCTCAGAGCCTCGCCGAGCACGCCCGCAGCCATCTGGTCGCTGGCCGCAAAAATCGCGGTCGGCCGCTTCTTCATTCGAAGCAGGGTCTTTGCTGCGTGGCGCCCGGATTCGAGCGTGAATTCGCCCTGCTGGAAGAGTTTCTCGTCGACCGGTACGCCAAAAGCTTTCAATGCTGCACAGTATCCGTCCCAGCGTTTGGCGGCGGCATAATGATCCGGTAAGCCGGCGATAAAGCCGATCCGGCGGTGGCCGATCTTCAGAAGATGGGCCGTGACGTCATAGCCGATCTGCAAGTCGTCGACGCCGACATTTGGTATCTGCGCGTTTGGCCGGCCGGATGAGATTGTCACGAGCTTGGTATTCGAAGCGGCCAAGACGTTGATGACTTCAGGAATGTCGCACAGCGGGGGAACAACGACCACGCCATGCAACGAGGTTCTCGAGATCAGTCGCTGCGTTTGTTCGGCGATGTTATTTGCGTAAGGATCGAGCGATTCGACAAGGACTTGAAATCCCGCCTCACGGCATCGCGCCAATGCGCCGGATTCCAGCGCAGATATGAACTCGCCTTCGCCGGCATAGAGAATCGCCACGAGATTGGATTGCAGCGTCGCAAGTCCCCGTGCGAAGACGTTCGGCTTATAGGCGAGAGCTCTGACCGCCTCTTGTACGTTACGTCGTGTGTGCTCGCTGACGTTGGGATGCCGATTGAGAACCAGGGATACCGTCTTAACCGATACGCCGGCGCGTTTTGCCACGTCGGTGATTTTCGGCGGGGACGCTGCCTTGGTTCCCGTCAACGAGGGCGACGGAACGTGTTCCGTGCCGGCGGTCGCCAGAGCCGAGGGCGCAACGGGTGACGGGGGCGTCGGTGCCGAGGCCGTACGTGAACCCAGCAAAGTGTGCAGTTCCTCATCGATGAGGCGGGGAAGCATGCGAAGCAGGAACTGATCAAATTGCGGCTGGCGCTGAAAGCGCTCGCCGCCGCAAAAGTACTGAAAATGGGGATTTTCAGACCATAACTTGAAAAGTGCGCCGTCAGAAAGCTCGTATATCTGACGCAACATGATGAGGCCGACAAGCAGCCGGCGGGAGAGAATCGCTCCGCCGAAGGGCAGGGAGTGGTCCCGGTCGAATCGTTTTATGAGCCCCGGCCAATCGAGCGTGCGCGCGAGCTGCACGAGGGCATTTTCCGGATCGACAATGCTATCCAATGCGATTTCGGACACGCCGTGCGACTTGTGTGGGAGTTGAACGACCATTGTTAGCGCTACCAATTTCGTCGTTGTGCGATACGCGACCACGACACGAGTTTTTGCCTGACGGCGTCATTCAGATGGCAATCGCAGCTGTTGTGCCTTTCCCGGAGAATTCCAACCGTCATTGGTACTTACTACGTCCCCCATCACGCAAAATATCGGCTCGTGATGCGGGTGTCCTTTTATACGACGAAGGTCAAATCCATGACCAGACTCCCGGTTGTCTTGTGACCGAAATACCACAATATCGAGAAAATTGTAAAGCGCTTTACTTAGCGATGGAAAGCGCTTTCCTATTGAGGCTAGATTGTGGCGGCGATGCCGGGGGGCAACCAATTCGCAGGTCCACCTAGGCACACGCGAGCCGCAAAGGTTCGAAAAACGAAGAAATTTGTAACTAGAGGGAAGGAAATCGAAATGCGAAATCGAAGAATGTTTTTGGGCACCGAGACTGCGGTGGCTGCCTTGGCGCTGGCCGCCTGCGTCACGCCAGTGTGGGCGCAATCAGGCGGGCCGCTGGAAACGGTCGTCGTGACTGGCATCCGTGCGTCGGAAGCCAAAGCCGTCGACCTCAAACGGTCGGCAACAAGCATCCAAGACAGCATCGTTGCCGAAGATATCGGCAAGCTCCCCGATGCGACAATTTCTGACTCGCTGCAGCGCATCACCGGCGTGCAGATCGATCGGTCAGCCGGCGAAGGCAGCACGGTCGAGATTCGTGGTTTGCCGCAGGTCGGTACGTTGTTGAATGGCGAAGTTTTCGTCACTGCCGACACCATCGATAGCGTGCAGCCGAATTTTACCGACATTCCGGCGACACTGTTCTCCGGCGCCGACGTGGTGAAATCGTCGACCGCCAACATGCTGAACGCCGGCATCACCGGTACCATCAACCTGAAAACGCGGCGGCCGTTCGACCTCAATGAAGGCTTCACCTTCTCGGCAAACGTCGACGGAACGCACGGCGTGAAGTCGAACAAGTACGAGCCGGAAGCGAGCGCGCTGATCGGCTACAACAAGGGCAAGTGGGGCTTGCTCGTCGCCGGCACATACTCCGACGTGACCAATTCGAACTCACAGGATGGCATGGACCAATACGGCGGCCAACTCGCGGGTGAAGATTCGAACTCGGCCAAATCGTGGGACGGCATTCTCTCGTCGTGGGGCCCCAACAACGTTGCGTTGCCTAGCGCTGTCCACGTTTTGAATCCGACTAGCTGCCCGCGCAATACGGACGGTTCGTTCGCTTTCCCGGCGGGTGCCGATTGCTCCGTCGACATCGATGGCGACGGCAAGGCCAATCACGCCTTCTACACCACGGAAAACTTCACCGCGCTCCAGCAGATGATGGAACGCGAGAAGGTCGGTTTCAATGCCTCTCTGCAAGGCGATCTCGGCCAAGGTTTCTCGGTCGTTGCTGACTTCTTCTATACCGACATGGACCAGCATAATCGTCAGGTCGGATACCAGGTAAACTCCGCCAATTGGCTCGGCGCCACCTTTGTTCCGCTCGCATCGCGCGATACGGGGGTCACCGTCAGCCCGAACGGCACGCCGGACGAATTATACACGACGCAGAAGTATCGTAAGTACCTCGGCGATATGGAGACCTATTCCGAGAACGACCACCAGAAAGACACCGCCCGCAACTACAACTTCGAAATGAAGTATGATAACGGCGGCAACTTCCACGGCGAAGTGCGCGCCCTTTACGGTGCCGCTCACGAAACCCTGGAAGAGAGCTATCTGCAGTTCACGCTCGCCAACGGCCAGCAGTGGAACAAGCAGTCATCGCTTCTGCCCGGTCAGTATCTGTTCCCGTCGACATTCCCGGCGGGCGTTTCGAGCGTTGGCGGTCTTCGCATGTTCAACGCTGGCGGCGTGCAGTCGGACGCCGATTACGTTGACATCGACACGACGGGCCCGCATCTGGCCATTACCCCTGACGCGACCTATGCCGCGGCCATCAAGAACGAAAGCGATTATGCCCTCAAGACAGTCTCGGCCGAGGGCGACCATGAGCGTTCCACGTCGAGTGTCGTGTTGCGCGCCGATGGCCACTACACCTTCCCGGAAAGCGGCGTGCGGTTCGATTTCGGCATCCGCCAGGGCAACCGGGCTGCCGATAACGTGAACTACAACTACAATGCACCGGTGTACGGCGGCGATGGCGCTTACACGGCGGCCTCCGTTATCAAGGGTGACAAGGCCGATCCGGACCATCCCGGCCAATTCCTGACTAATCAGGTTCTCGGCTACACCTACACGCCCAGCGCCACTGGCTGCTATGTCCGGTGGAAGGCGGCGGACGTAACCTTGAATGACGCGCCGACGTGTATTGCCGGGTCTGGGCCGAGCACCGCTCCGATCGTCGATGCGCATGGTAACGTGTTGAGCACGGCTGGCGCCATAACTGGCGTGAACACCTATTACGCCGCCAATTACTACGCTGGCCTCAACCCGACGCAGTTGCCGTCGATCGTCTCCAGCAACATGCGGCAGTACAGCAACCTCGCCGGCATTGGCGGAATCACGATGTACAATCTTGATCCCAAGGCGATGGACAATACGCGGGCCTTCCAAAACGCGTTGTTCCCGGGCGAACGTCGCAACGTCGATCCGGGCGGCACTTGGCACGTCGATCTGGACCAGCAGTCTGGCTATGTGCAGGGTAGTCTGGATGGCGATCTCTACGTGCCGTTCTCGCTGAATGCCGGTGTCCGCATTATCAAGACCAACCTCACTGTGACTCAACATGCGGTCGGAAACCCGTTGCCTTATGGTCAGCTTGCGGCCGACAACGGCACGTCCGTGGTCAATCGTTCCTACACGGACGTTCTTCCCGCGATCAATGCGTCGGTCGACGTGACGGATGAGTTCAAGGTCCGTGCTGGCTATGCCAAGAACACGCAGAACCTCAACCTCAGCCAGTGGGGCGGCGGTCTGACGCTGAACTACGGCATCGATACGGTCACCGGCCTGTTCCCGGTGCTGAGCGGCAGTTCGTCCGGTTCGCCGGCTTTGGATCCGTGGCGTTCGTCGAACTATGACCTGTCGTTCGAGTATTATTACGGCAAACAGAACCTCATCAGCTTCTCGCTGTTCTACATCGATGTGCAGAGCTTCATCACCAACGGTTCTGTCACTCGTTGCGATCTACCGGACCAGGACGGCGTCATTCGCAATCATTGCGTCTCCGTGACCTCGCCGACCCAGGGCGCCGGTAAGCCGCTCAAGGGCATGGAATTCGGCATCAAGCAGGCCTT
>JAATGK010000037.1 GCA_015654715.1 Alphaproteobacteria bacterium | reverse complement strand
ACCTTTAGAATTTGCTCTGACATGATGGCCACCGCCGCCCGCCCCAGCGCCACGATCGGCTGGTGAATGGTCGTCAAAGGCGGCCATATCGTGCTGGCGACGGGCGTATCGTCAAAGCCGCAAATCGTCAGCTCTTCCGGCACTTTTATGCCGAGCCCGTGGGCGACCGCGATCACGGCCGCCGCCATGTCATCATTACTTGCAAAAATCGCAGTCGGCGGATCGGGGCGTTTGAGCAGACTTTCGCCCGCCGTCAGACCCGAACGATACGTAAACAGACCTGGCACAACCTTGCTTGGATCAATCGTGAGCCCGGCCTCCTTCATGGCGGCGAGAAACCCGACATAGCGCAATTCGGACGGCGTATGGGTCGGATTGCCTTTGATGAAGCCGATGTCGGTGTGGCCGAGATTGATGATATAACGCGTCATGGCCAAAGCGCCCTGATAGTCGTCGATGCGGACCGAGGATACCTCATCCATCGGCCGCGCCGTCGCCAGGGCGAGCATCATCACGCCTTCCGCTTGCAACATGTTCACGGTTTGACGGGAATCGCAAAGCGGCGGCGGCAGGATCACGCCATCCATGCCCACCGCCAACAGCTTCTTCAGCGCGACGCGCTGGCTCGCGAGGCCGCTGCACCCCTCGGGGAGAAGCTGACTTCCCGTCTTGGCGCATTGCTGCAAGCCGCCCAACATGATTTCGTTGATATAGGACGGACTTGGATTTGAGTACAAAATGCCGATGCGCGGCCCTGCCGTTCCCGAACGCGTATTCCGGGCCGAAAGGTTGATGGTGTAGTTTAGCGCCTTGACCGAGGCCAGAACCCGTTCGCGCAAGCTGGGCCGAACAAATTTGGTACCATTCAGGGTGCGCGAGACCGTCATCGAGGAAACGCCGGCATGACGCGCCACATCGTGGATCGTCACAACCTTCGTTGTTTTTCTGCCGGACTTTACCAAGCACTCCCCTCCCACAACCGGGATTCGCTGCTTCCAGGTATTTCAGGGAATATCGAATTGCGCCCTATTATAATTCCGTCTCACACGTGTTCGTTGCGAACACAGAATCAGACACCATTATGTACCAAATCTGCCATTAGCAAGTAATCGGCAGCGCAAATCTGCCGCAAGCTTAAGGCGCTATCGCCGCCGCGGTCTGCCGGCAAGCAAACCAGCCGTAAACGGCGATACACAAATAGCAGATCGCCGGCAGCAAGAGTGCAAACGCCAAACCACCGACATCGGCCAGCGCTCCGAAGGCGACCGGAACCACGGCGCCGCCGACGATCGCCATGCATAGCAGCGAAGAGCCGCTTGACGTGTCCTCACCCAAACCATCGAGCGCGAGGGTGAAAATGGTCGGAAACATCACCGAATTCGCAAAGCCGATCAGCAAGACGGTCGCCGCTGCCGCTACGCCGGCGGACTGAGACGACACGATGGCCAGCCCGGCCGCCGCCAAGGCGTGCAGGATGAGCACTTTTCCCGGCGTGACCTTGGCCAGTACGGCCGAACCGACGAAGCGGCCGACCATTGCCATTCCCCAATACAAGCTGACCATGGCGCCGGCCACTTGGGCGGCGTTGAACTTGAGCGGCTGATGGAACAGCTTCGACAATAAATCCGAGGCGTTGAGCCCGAGCTGGGCAGATTGCGCGCCAAGCACCGATTTCTGCATCAGATAATTGGTCAACCCGCTGCCAATCGACACTTCGGCGCCGACATAAAGAAAGATCGACAGCACGCCGAACATCAGCCGCTTGTTGCTGAAGAGATGGCCGAACCGCAACCCGACCCCGGCACTGCCGGCACTTGGCGCCGGGGCGCGACGCCGCAACCAGAATATGAGAGCCATCACGCTCAAAATCGCGGCGATCGCCAGAAACGGCTTCAGCAAAAACAACGCCTCAGCGACGCGCGCCGATCGCAAAGCCGCCGCCGACGCTCCGGTGGGAGCGGCAACGCCACGCTGCAAGAGAAACATCGCCCCAACGAATGGCGCCAGAAAGGTCCCGAGCGAGTTGAAGGCCTGCGCCAGCGTCAGGCGACTGGACGATGTCGCGCTGGAGCCGAGCATGGCCATATAAGGATTAGCCGCCACCTGCAAAATCGTGATGCCGGCCGCGACGATGAACAACGCACCGAGAAAACCCAGGAACGTGCCGGCCATTGCCGCCGGGACGAACATCAAGCAACCGAAGGCCATGACCATCAAACCGACGACGATGGTGCGGACATAGCCGAGCCGGCCGAGCACCAGACCAGCGGGCACGGAAAAAAGAAAATAGCCGAGGAAAAAAGCGAACTGGGTTAGCATCGCCTCGGCGTAATTGAGCGAGAACAATCCCTTCAGCTTGGCGATCAAAGGATCGTTCAATACGGTAACGAACCCCCACACAAAAAACAGGCTGATGACCATGACGGTCATACCTGCTTGAGGGCGTCCTTGAGATCCCGGCTCTTTCGGCCCGCCAGTCACCACGATCATCGCTCTTTATCCTGCTCAAGCTGGAAATCAACGCTGTTGCCGATCATTTCACTGCAAGGCAATGCTTACGGCTTGTCCGCTCGGCACCCGTAACTGGGTGTAAGAACCGAACCGGTCACGCCCCGTCGACCATTCCGGCGCGCCATTTCGAACCGAGGTCGAGCCTTCCAGAACGATCTTTTTGGCGGCCTCGCCGTGCACCACCACAAGGTATGTCTTCAAGGCGGAGCGGAACGAGCCTTCCGGTGAGGAAAACACAAGCCGAATACCGGAATGCTTGCGCTGGGCAGCGATCGCCTGTTTGAAATAAGCGCTGTGTTCGTAAGCGTAGCTGACGCCGTCGTCATCGTAAAAAGTGAACTGCGCCGGCCGGTCTGCCGGAAAGACATTCAGCGTGACCTGTTCGACCGGCGTTTCGCCGACATAGTTCGTCACCGGTTGGGTCGCAAGGATCGAGCCTTCGCGCACGAATATCGGAATGTCGTCCCAAGTCTTGTCGTTGACCTTGAGGTGAACCGTTCGACTGCCCTGATAGCGGCTGCCGCGAGCGTAATCGTACCAGACGCCTGCCGGCAAAACGACCCGATGCTCGCGCTCGCCCGGCGCCACAACCGGTGAGATCAGCAAGGCGTCGCCGAACATCCATTGCGACGTTTCATCGGTAAAGCGTCGATCATCAGGAAACACCCAAAACATCGGGCGGACGATCCCGATACCGGTCTCCGTCGCCTGACGCTCAAAGGCATAGATGTACGGCAACAGCGTATAGCGCAAGCGAATGGCCTTCACTGCGGCCGCTTCCGCCACCGCACCGTAGAGCCAAGGCTGGCGCTTTTCATCAATGGTGCCGTGAATGCAATCGATCGGGACAAACGTCGCGAATTCAACCCAGCGGGCGTAGTTCTCCGGCGACGGGTGGCCGTTGAAACCGCCGGAATCCATACTCCAATGCGGTTCACCGAGGTTCAGCGTCGCCAGCATTCGCGCCCGCTGCTGTGCCATGCTGGCAAACCCGGTCTCGATATCGCCGGACCATTCCACATAGCCATAGCGCTGCGCCCCGGCATAGAAGCTTCGGTTAGTGGACCACACCCGCTGATCTGAATGCGACCGTTGTCCCTCATAGAGCATCCTGCCCATGCCGAGAAATTGCAGGTTGTCGTAATCAAAAAACTGCCCGCGCCGGACGTCGGTGATGTCGGCTTCGTCGTTCCACCAGGCAGTTATGCCAGAGTCGAAGGCCGGTTCAAGATGCGACCAAAACCAGTCCCGGGTTTCCGCTTTGGTGAAATCCAAATCCCGCGCCGGCCGGCCCGTGACGTAATCCACAATCGAGGGCTCGTCCGGGTGCCAGAGCTTGTGCGCTTCGGCATAGGCGGCAGGTTCCTGAAACTCCGTGGTACTACCCAATTTGTAGAGCAGGATGCGCGGCTTCAGGATGCCGCCGAGATGGACGCCTTGCCGCTTTAGATCGGCGGCAAAAACACCGCTGGCACCGTTGGGAAAAAGATCGGGCTCGTGATTTCCCGGCGCGTTGCCGCTATTCCAACGCCACTCGCCGTAATGGTCCTCGCCCCATGCCTTCCAGTCGAAATCGAGTATGAAGCCATCGAGCGGAATGTGCTTTTTCCGGTAGGTCTGAACAATGTCGCGCACTTCCGTTTCGGACGAGCGCCATTGGCTGTTGATGAACCCCAGCGTCCATTTCGGTGGCAGCGGCGGCCGGCCGCTTATCGCGGCAAAGCCGGACATCACTTCCAGCGGGCTGCCGACCACCACGTAATACTCCAGGGCGTCGCGTGAAATGGCATTGAGCATGATGACGTTATCGCGGGCGCGAAAGCTGCCGCCATCGGAATCGATCAGGACGCCGTAATGTGTTGTGAAGAACCATGGCGCGCCGCCGTCCCCTTGGTTGCCGGATTTTACGGTGGCGCCGTTGTTACGCAACAGACTGTTGGAGTTGTCTCTGATCTCTAGTCCGCGCATGCCGTAAAGGTTTTCACGGACATCGTGCGAAAAAGCGGCGTAATGCTCCGACGCTTCTTGGATGGGATCCTTCTGCTCCAGCAGTTTTCGTCCCGCCGCGTCGTAAACGATAATCGACGCCGGTGCGGTCCGGGCAATGGTGACCCGCATTTTCGCCGTGCGCAAAACTTCGTTATTGTTTTCGGTCGTCACGCTGGTTTTGGCAAAGGGGAGAACCTTCAGATCCGGGTCGATCACCGGCGTGCGGGAATCGGAGCGTCCGCTGGTTCGCACCTCCACTCTCAGAATGTTTTCCGCGATGAGGGTAGCATCCACCGTTACATCTGCCGAGACAATGTGAACGGCGCCCGTCTGCTCGACGATTTTTACCGCCGGTGCGGACGCAGCATTTGCCGGCAGCGCCAAAACCGCGAGACCAAGCATCGCCGCATTGCGCAGAACGATGCCTCCCTTCCGCCGTAGCAACATCACCGCCTCGTGCAGGATCATGCGTTTTTCTTTTCAATCATT
>JAATGK010000180.1 GCA_015654715.1 Alphaproteobacteria bacterium | reverse complement strand
GCCGCGTTCATCGAGCTTCATATAAAGGACCCTGCTGGCCAGTCGCCGTATGAGGCGCGGGTATTTTTCGGCAAAGACGAACACAGCAAGCTCGTCATCCATTGGCTTGACGCTACTGGCGGAGAAACATCGCGCACGCTCGGAAGTGGCGAGGTGACGGGTGATAATGTGACGTTTTCCTTTCCCTATCCGGAAGGCGTTTTCCGCGATCAGTTGCAATACGATCGCGCCCATGATCGGTGGCGGCTCCTAATCAAGACGGGACCGGAAGATCGGCCAGAGATTTTTTCCGATTGGTATTTCGATCGGGCGAAGACTCGGTAAGAAGGCAGCGAAACTTCAGGATTGTCAGCTTTCGCTTAGGGGCGAGGGCAAGCATCGGCAGGGTATCAAGTATTTGATTTTCTCCACTGGGCGCATATCGTGATTGAGAGGCTGGCTCGGCTCCTGCGCGGCCGTTTGGGGGGCGGTGCGCTCCGGATTGCCATCGCATTGCTGCTGGTCGTTTCGGCCAGCACGTTATTCTGGGCCAGCCGCGACTACACGGTGATGGCGCCGGAATGGGATGGCCTCGTGCGCGGGGTCACCTATTACCCGAGCCATACCTACGACAGCGCCCAGCTCAAGCATGTTCCGCCCGAGCGCATCGACGACGACATGGCCGAGCTGTCGCGCTTCACCGGTCATATCCGCACCTACACCGTCAACTACGGCCTCGACAAAGTGCCGGAGATTGCGCGGCGCTACGGCCTGACGGTGTCGCTCGGCATCTGGATCGGCGCCGATCTCGACAAGAACGAGATCGAAATGGACAAGGCGCTATCGGTCATTCTCGCCAACCGGCGGGTGATCGACCGCGTCATCGTCGGCAACGAAGCCATCATGCGCGGCGACGTCACGGCCGATCAGCTCAACGGCTACATCAAGCGCGTGCGCGCCGCGCTGCCCGCCCGCATCAAAGTGACGACGGCGGAAACCTGGTCGAGTTGGCTGCTCCACCCAGAGATCGGCCAGTATTGCGACGTGATTTTCGTGCATCTGTTGCCGTATTGGGAAGGCGCCGACATCACCGGCTCGATGGGCTTCCTGCAGGGTGCCTACAATCATGTGCAGGATGAATTCCCCGATAAACCGATCGTGATCGGCGAGGTGGGATGGCCGTCCCAAGGCCGCACCATGCGCGATGCCGAAGCCAGCCTCGCCAACCAGGCTTATTTCATCCGCAACTTCGTGCAGCTCGCGCTCGACAAGGGTTACGACTACTACATCATCGAGGCTTACGATCAGCCGTGGAAAGCCGCCGTGGAAGGCAAGGGCGGTGGCGTTGGTGCCTATTGGGGTCTGTTCAATGCCGAAGGCCAGCCGAAGTTCAATTTCACCGGCGACGTGCGCTCGTTCCCCGAGTGGCGCAAATACACGCTAGTCGCGGCGATCGTCTCGCTCTTGCTTGGCCTCTTCATTCTGGGGCGGATGCCGAAGGTGCGTTCGACCGGCTATGTCGTGATCGGCGGACTGGTGGCGCTGGTGACGACCGGCATTCTCCTCCTGTTCGACGCCGTCACGCTCAATTACGTCGATCCCACCAACATCGCGATGATCCTGGCGATGAGCCCTTTGGTGCTGCTCGCCTCCATCGTCATCCTCACCGAAGGCATCGAACTCGCCTCAGTGCTGTGGCGGGTGGACCGGCGGGCGGTGCGGGCGGAGATCCCGGAAAACGCGCCGATGGTCTCGGTCCATGTGCCTTGCTACAACGAGCCGCCGGAAATGCTGATCGCGACGCTGAATGCGCTGGCGCGGCTCGATTACGAAAACTACGAAGTCATCGTTCTCGACAATAACACGCCCGACGAGGCAACCTGGAAGCCGGTGGCAGCCCATTGCGCTACGCTGGGGCCGCGGTTCCGCTTTTTCCATTACGACAACGTCAAAGGCTTCAAGGCGGGGGCGCTCAACATCGCCACCTCGGTCACCAACGCGCAAGCGAAATACATTGCGGTGATCGACAGCGACTATCATGTCGATCCCAACTGGATGCGCCTGACGCTGCCGTATTTCGCCGACGAACGCATCGCCATCGTGCAAGGCCCGCAGGATTATTCCGATGCGGGCACCAGCCTCTTCAAAGCGATGTGCTACGAGGAATATCGCGGCTTCTTCCAGATCGGCATGGTCGAGCGCAACGAAAGCGACGCCATCATCCAGCACGGCACCATGACCATCGTGCGCAAGGACAAGCTGGAAGAGGTCGGCGGCTGGGCGACGTGGTGCATCACCGAAGATACCGAACTCGGGCTCAAGCTGTTCGAAGCAGGCTATGGCGCCGCCTATCTGCCGGTATCGATGGGCAAAGGCCTCATTCCCGATA
Organism: Alphaproteobacteria bacterium; assembly: GCA_015654715.1. Classification (GTDB taxonomy): domain Bacteria; phylum Pseudomonadota; class Alphaproteobacteria; order Micropepsales; family Micropepsaceae; genus Rhizomicrobium. The sequence continues at coordinate 3,669 of JAATGK010000180.1, read as the reverse complement.
CGCTGAAGGCGTTCCAGAGCCAGCGCTATCGCTGGGTTTACGGCGCCATGCAGATCATGAAACGCCATGCCGGCGCGATTTTCGGCGGCTCGACCAAACTCAGTTGGGCGCAGCGCTATCATTTCTTATCGGGCTGGCTGCCGTGGATGTCGGACGGCCTCGGCATGATCATCACCTTCGTCGCGCTCGGCTGGAGTTTCGCGATGTGGGCGGCGCCGCGCTACGTCGACGTGCCGATGCCGGTGCTGTCGGCCGCTGCCCTGGCGCTGTTCGCCGCCAAAATGGCGAAGACGCTGCTGCTTTATCCGCAGAAAGTGCGATCCGGCATGCGTGGGGCGGTGATGGCATCGGTCGCAGGTCTGGCGCTGACGCATGTGGTGGCCAAAGCGGTGTGGAGCGGCATCTTCACCAGCGGCACGCCGTTCTTCCGCACCCCCAAATGCGCCGACGAGGCGATGCTGAGTCAGGCCCTGCGCGGCGTCTGGCAGGAAACGACGCTGTTCGGATTCTGTGTGCTGGCGATCGCGTCGGTGATGGAGACCGGCCGCGTCGACGATCCCGCCGCCTGGCTGTGGATTATCATGTTGGTGGTGCAGAGCCTGCCGTACGCTGCCACCGTCGTCACCGCCACCATCTCGGCAAGAGGATTGGCGAAGGCAACGCCACCGCTGTCGGCCGAACCGCCCCATCTTGTCATTCCCGGCTAAGCAATCGCGCGTCAGCGCGATGCAAAGGGAAGGGGACCCAGGTGGTCACGCCAGCACATCGTATCAAAGTGCGACTGAACAAATCCTGCGATATCCGAGAAGCTCATGCACCTGGGTCCCCTTCCACTCCCATCCATCGCGCATAGCGCTATGGATGGTCGGCAGGGATAACATGATGAGCTATGTCACTTCCCCACCACCTCGAACCCATACTTCACGAACACTGCGCGCGCTTGCGGGCCTTCGAGGAAGGTGAGGAACGCTTTCGCTTCCGGCTTCGCGTCTTTGGTCAGCGCCGCGGGATAGACGATCGGGGCGTGGGTCTTGTCGGGGAAGGTATCGACGATCTTCACCTTCGGCTCGGCCAGCGCGTCGGTGGTGTAGACGATGCCGAACGGGGTTTCGCCGCGCGCCACATAAGCCAGCGCCACCCGCACATTCTCGGCCTGGGCCAGATGATCGGCCACCGTGTTCCACACCCCGAGTGAGGTCAGCGCCGCCTTGGCATATTTGCCGGCCGGAACCGAGGCGGGATCGGCCACCGCCAACCGGCCGCCTTTCAGCGCCCCGGCGAGATCGAAGTTGGGCGCGATCTTCACCACCGCCGTGGACGCGGCCGGGGCGATCAGCACCAGATGGGTGGCGAGCAGCGTCTTGCGCGTGGCGTGATTCACCAGCGCCTTGTTGTCGAGATAATCCATCCAGTCGGCATCGGCCGACATGAAGATGTCGGCGCCCGGCGACGCTTCGATCTGGCGCGCCAGCACGCTGGAGGCGGCAAACGAGAACGCCACCGTCTTGCCGGTCTGTTTCTGATAGGCCGCAGCGACCTCGGGGAGTGCCGAACTAAGCGAGGCGGCGGCGAAGAACGTCACGTCGGCGGCAAAACCTGCGGCCGAAACTACGACGACCGTCAGTGCCGCTGCCAGCAAGCGGGAAATGCGAGACCAGCCCATCGAACCCTCCATTGATCGCCACCAAGCGGACACCAGGAAAGCGGGCTGTGTCAACGCCGCGACACTGTCGCCAACACAAGACATTCGCCCAAATTTTGGTCATTGCGGGCGCGGTGTTGGGGAAGTGCCTTTGGCGGCTGACCCATCGCTGCGTAAGCCTCAGGCAGGCGCCGGTGTCGCAGGTCCTCAGTCCGGGATCAGCTTGCCGGGATTGAGAATGTTCTTGGGGTCGAGGGTGCGCTTCAAGGTGCGCATCAGTTCGACTTCGGCCGTGCTCTTGTAGCGCTTCAGCGCGGCGCGCTTCATCACCCCGACGCCATGCTCGGCGCTGAACGAGCCGCCATGCTCGTGAACGATGTCGTGCACGATCTGCTGGATTTCGTCCCAATGGGCGAGATACGCGGCCGCGTCGGCGCCGCGCGCCATCTGGAAATTGAAATGCAGATTGCCGTCGCCGAGATGGCCGAACGGAACCGGCCGTGCGCTCGGCAAGCGATGGGTCACGGCGGCAACGGCGATGGCGATGAAATCGGCGGCAGCGCTGACCGGTACCGAAACGTCGTGCTTCAGCGACGGGCCTTCCAGCTTCTGCGCCTCGGATAAGGCTTCGCGCAGCCGCCAGAGATTTTCGCGTTGCGCTTCGCTGGCGGCAATCGCAGCGTCGACCGCTATGTCGTCTTCTAATGCCTTTTCCAGCGCGCTTTCGAACACCGTACCAATGCCGGCGATGCCGGAGGCTTCGCACAGCACATACCAAGGCGAGGGCGCTGCCAGCGGGTCTTTGGCGCCGGGAATGTGCGCCAGCACCAGGTCGAGGCCGTTGCGGCTCACCAGTTCGAAGGCATTGAGCAGGCCATTGGTGCGGTGCTGCAGAATGGCGAGCAGCTCCGTCGCGGCGTGAACATCGGGCACCGCAACAAAGGCGGTGGCGCGTTCTTCGGGCTTGGGAAAAAGCTTCAACGCGGCTGCGGTGACGATCCCCAGCGTGCCTTCGGCGCCGATGAAAAGCTGTTTCAAATCATAGCCGCTGTTGTCTTTGCGCAAAGACCGCAAGAGATCGAGCACGCGGCCATCGGCGAGCACGACTTCGAGCCCGAGCACCTGCTCGCGCATCATGCCGTAGCGCAGCACATTGACGCCGCCGGCATTGGTGGACACCAGCCCGCCGATGGTGGTGGTGCCTTCGGAGGCGAGCGACAGCGCCACCATCAGGCCGGCGTCATCGGCCGCCTTTTGCGCATTGGCGAGCACGACACCCGCTTCGGCGACGAGGCTCGCGTCTTTGACATCGAGGCCGCGGATTTTGTTCAGCCGCGTCAGACTGATGAGAACTTCGCCGTGGAACGGAATCTGGCCGCCGACCAGACCGGTATTGCCGCCTTGGGGCACCACCGCTGTGCCGGTCTCAGCGCACAGCGCGACAACGGCCGAGACTTCCGCTGTCGTGGCAGGCTTGAGCAGCAACGGCGAGCGGCCGGTGTATTTGCTGCGCCATTCTTCCAGATGCGGTGCGATCTCGGCGGGGTCTTCGGAAAATCCTTTGGCCCCGACGATGGCCTTCAACTGCGCGAAAACTTCAGACATGCGTGTCTCGCGGTGCTGCGGCACGCTTCAGCCGGTCGTTAATCGCTTCGCCCAGTCCGGTCGACGGGATCGCCATCACCGCAATCGCCTCGGCTACGGCATCAAGGGCGCGCAGCATAGCGAAGAGGTGGGCGGCCGCTTCGGTGAGGTTGCCGGTTGGGCTCAAATTCAAAATATCGGCGGGCGCTTCGGGCCCGAAGCCGGGCGGCGTTTCGCTGGGCTCGGCCTCCGGCGCATTCAGCCGCAACCGGTCGCGCGGGGCAGAGTGGCTGGGGCGCTGGCCAGGCGAGGTCCCCGGGCCGCCGGGGATCGGCGCCAGCAGCGGGCCGACGATCCTTTCCATGGCTTCGCGCGGGGCTCCGCCGGGGCGCCACATCACCGGGCCGTCGGGACCGAACCCGCTCACCGTGGATTCAACCCCG